>PNAR01000094.1 GCA_003169715.1 Acidobacteriaceae bacterium
AATCCACCCCCCGCAACCAAAGCCATCATAAGGTTACGGGCAATTGGGCATTTGTAACGACTGTCCAAAACTGTCCAATGAGGGGAACTGGCTCACAGTTCCCCTTATTTATTGAATGGATATCTGCTGACTGGCAGACCTTCGCAACAAAACGCTGGCTGGAACCTCAACTCTGGTCTAGAGATCAAGCATGATCCATGTTGGCGCGTGGTCGCTTGCGTTTTCCTGCCCACGCGCCCATCGGTCAACACCGCCGTCCACCAGCCGGGCCGACAAATTCGGAGAGAGCAGAAAGTGATCCAGTCGCATGCCTTTGTCCTTCTGCCACCGTTCAAATTTGTAATCCCAGAATGTCCAGAGCGGCCCGTCCGGATGTAGCTTCCGCATGGCGTCAGTCCATCCTTGCGCCAGCAAACGCGCAAAGGCCTGCCGGCTCTCGGGTTGGATCAACGCGTTGTTATCCAACGACCGCGTCGGATAAATGTCCTGCGGTGTCGGCACGACATTGTAGTCACCGGCCAGCACCACCGGTGCGCCGCTCGCCATGAGTTCTGCGGCGTGGGCAATGAGGCGCTCAAACCAGGCCAACTTGTGTTTGAATTTCGGTCCAGGCTGCGGATTCCCATTGGGGAGGTAGATGGAAGTGATCAGCACTCCCTGCACCGCCGCTTCAATGTAGCGAGCTTGCCGATCTTCAGAATTATGACCTTCAGAATCATGACCCTCAGGATTACGAGTTTCATGATTACGAGTTTCAGAATAATTCCCTTCAGGATTTCCCGGCAAGCTTGTGCGGGTCACCACGGGAACCTGATTTCGCGCGAGAATGGCCACGCCGTTCCAGGAGCGCTCCCCTTGCCAGACCGCTTCGTACCCGAGAGTTCGAAGGGTATTCACGGGAAAGGCTTCCTGCTCAGCCTTGAGCTCCTGGAGACTAACCACGTCCGGTTCAGCCTTCGCTAACCAATCCAGGAGGTTGTCGAGCCGCTTATTGATGTTGTTAATGTTGAAGGTGGCGACTTTCAGCGGGTCCCTCCCTGTCCCCCAATACAGCATGGCTTCGTTATCGACCTGCTAAAAGGCGTTCGGTCCGCGATGCCCGCACTACTGCGGTATAGCGCTTCCCGTGGATGTCCTCGACTTCGACCGTGACAGGCAAATGATTTCCCGGAAGCCTGTGAACGCCTTTCACAATGGCATAAATGTGGGCTTCGGTGCCGGTGTATGCCGCGATGGGTAATGGCGTCACGTTGAACGATTCACTTGTCTCTTGCTCGTCTGAAATGCAGACCATCTCGCTTTCGAGGTCCTCATGGGCGCCGTTGTTGTCAATCCAGAAACGGTAGCCCCGTACAGCGTTTGCGCGCGAACTCTGGTTATAGATTTCGATGATTCCCCGAAAGATCGTCTCTGTGCCATTCGTGGCGCGGTCAAGAGCGTACCAATTACCCTTGCGGGGCCGCAATAGGAGTTTGACACGCCGGTCGTAGTTCACGTACGCGAATGAGGCTATCGAAAATAGCAGTGCGAGGACTGAGATCATACCACTGAACATGTGCATATCTTTCTAATCCCGGACGGAGATTGAGGGACCTGGCCCAAGTTAAGAAATCGTATTAAAGGTGAGCATCGCAACCTCTCAGTTTGAAGGTTGCCAGATTACTTTTCCTGTCTTATCGATGTAGCCGGACTTGGCGTCGTCGCCTTTTCCAACTCCCACTTTCGCAAAGCCATTCTTGAAATCCCAGGCATTGTCATATTGTGGGTTGATGGCAAAGTGACCTGAATGGTCGATAAACCCGAACTTTCCGTCGTAGCCAGTGCTTTGCTCCCAGGTGCACTTTCCGACACAGACGTACGCCAGTCCCTCACTAAAGTTCGTCGCAATTCCGAATTGCATTGGAATGATCACTTTTCCGTCACGGTCGATGTAGCCTCGCCCAAAAGGCTTGGTCGGCTTGTTGGAGCAATCACCCGTACATACGGGAGCTAATCCCTCGTTGAAGTCGCCAGCACTTGGATACTGTGGACTGATAACCATTTTTCCTGAGGTGTCGATATAGCCCCAATGACTGTTGTCAAGTTTATCGGTGTCAGAAATCCACCAAGAACAAGGTGTGCCTAAGCAGACAGATGCCCTTCCTTCGTGAAACTCGTTGGCATTGTCGAACTGTGGATTTATGACAAGCTGCCCGCCGCTGTTCACGTATCCCCACTTGCCAGAGACTTTCACTGGCAACAGGATGGGATCTTTTGAATCTACCGTCGTCGTCCCATTGGCAGCGCTTGTTGTTGATGGGGTGTTCTGTGTGCATCCAACGAATGCTGAGCAAAGAAGGAACATCAGACATGCATTCGACCAGAGGATTTTCATAAGTCTTCGCTATTGCTCCTTGTAGCGATCCGGAATCGGATGGTTTTGTAGATCCTGCATGGATTCCAGCAACTTAAAAGCGTCATTCGCATCCAGCTTGTCGCCTGAGTAGCGAACCTCGTACAGGCCTTGGAGATTCGACGGAGTTTTCACCCCTTCTTTGACCAAGAGGATGAAGCGTCTTCCGTAGAGGGCCATAGCCGCACCGATTTCTGTAAGAACATTGGGGTTGAGAACCTGCACGTCATTACCGTCTGGGTCTTTGAGTGTTTTCTCCACGTCGACGTGAATGATTGCAGCCCCGCAACTTCTCATCAGGCCCATCACCTTATCGGGAACAGGCTTCGAGACGGATTGTTTCTCTTGAGCTACAACCGCCTCATACTTGCCGAAAGAAATCACCTTCTTGATCGGGTCGAGGAACTCCTGATTCTTGCCGTGAGTAATGAACACTCTTTTGTTCGCCTGGTCCACGACTGTTAGAGGGGGGGGCAGGCGCAGGAGCAGTGGCGGGAACAGCAGGTACCGGAAGTTTGATAGGAGTTTCTTCCGGCTCCTCGACTAGTCCTTCGATCGGCTCCGCAGGATCATACGTCTCATCTTCTGAACTGCCAGATCCTTCCAGCGAGACGTATGGCTTGTTATTGATCGTCGTTATTAGTCCAAGAGCCTTAGCTCCATCGAAAATCATGGTGAAGACTGCTTCAGCCCTCTGTTCCGGAACACCCATGTCACCACTGAGAACGTTCTGACCGATGTCCGCCTTTGGAACTGCACCTCCGTCGTACTGACGAAGGAACTGTCCGACGACTCGTGGCTTCAGAAATGCCTCTCGCTTCGCAGTCAGATCGTCTCCCTCGGTCTTTGGTTTGAAGACTCGGAGAGCTAACGGCGTGAGCGAAATCTGGTCGGATTGAGCACCACCATCCGTTAGCCCATAAGCGATGGACGCACCGGTTATCATTTTGAATGGGCCGGTCGTGGGACCGATCTTCATTGCGGCCGCCACTTTCAGCGGAGTTGTAGGCTTCGAGTTGTAGTTATCAACAATGGCTTTGGGAACCTTCAATGCTTCATCTAGAGAGTACGCCGGGATGTCAGCCTGACTAACTCGTACTCGTTTAGGTTCTGCTTCTTCAGCCAGTTCAGCAGCATTTGGCAAGCTCTTGCTAAGAACCTGCTCAGGGATGGACTTAGTTAACTTCGCATTCTTCGACATAAGTGGCGTTCTCCTTCATTGCTTCAAGGATGGAGCAGCGCTATGTGCCTGTAAAGCGAAAACACGCACGAGCTTACGGAGAAGCTGTGGAAAACGAAGCGAATTCTGTGGAATACTGAGGGAAACAAAAGGCGAAAGTGGGATTGCGGTCCGTGCCGCTCTCACCGCCCAGTTCCAGCGCACGTGAGCCGAGACCGCCTAGGAACATGCGGTCATGCGATACGAAGATCATGGTGCCTTCAAAATCTTTGAGCGCGTCCACCAGCATCTCCTTGGTCGCAAGATCCAGGTGATTCGTCGGTTCGTCGAGCACCCGAAAGTTCGGCGGGTTGAAGAGCATGCGCGCTATGGCCAGCCGGGATTTTTCTCCGCCAGAGAGTGCGCGGATCTTCTTGTCCGTGTCGTCGCCGGAGAACTGGAACGCTCCCGCCAGAAAAAACCGGAAAAAACCGGGGAAAAAACCGGGGGGGGGAAAACCGGGGACAGACGGGACGTTCACTAATTTTCGTTTGCCGAAAAACTGGGAAACGTTCCATCTGTCCCAATTTTTCCTCACAAAATACTTTTCAACAGCCAGCCCCTCCCAGCTTGTGACATCTGACCTTGCCGTCCACCACCGAATCGTTCCAATATTGTCCAGCACTAGGACTAGAGGGCGATCTCGTCCCGAGTCCATGAGGCGAAGCGCGGTGGCAACTACATGATTCTAAAGAACTCAGGATTTAACTTCTTTGAAAATCGGTAGTTGGCAGCAAAAGTCCGCGAACTCTATGACTCTTAAACACTTTACGAAATGGGGGTAGGGAGTGAAAGCCGCCGTCCCCTTATGCCAGCACTGGATGGACAACACCACCCGCTGCGGTTCGCCCGCCATGCGCCGCGCGCGATACTGCTACTCCCATAAGCGTGCGCATGGGCAGAAAGCGAGAAAAATTGCTGAGAGGAAACGCCAGCGTTGGTTCGAATCCGCGCCGCTGGGAGACTCGGCCTCCGTACAGCGCGCTCTGACCCAAGTCCTGAACCGCCTGCTCTCCGGCGAGATAGACCACAAGCAGGCCGGTCAGATCCTCACGAAGCTCCAGTCGGTGACCGCGAAGAACAATCCGGGGGCTGGCCCAGCTTTGTGAGATTTTGATCTCCGCAGCATCATAAACAAAATGGCTGCCCCATCCTTGCGCGGTTTTCGCAAGGGTGGTGGGCACACTGTCTAGGCAGAGCGGGTGGAGAAATGCCAGGCGGCGAGCGCGGCCTCGGCGTGTCCGACCAGCGGGACCAACGGCAAGCTGTACTGGAAGGGGACGGGGAGCGATCCGCAGGCGGAGAGCGATTTGGCGGGCAATCCGCAGGAAGAATATATTTTCTTCAACGGCACGCGAATCGCGCGCCGCGACGTGTCTTCGACGGGGGCGACAATCGCGCTGCACTACTATTTTTCCGACCATCTGGGGACGCACGGAGTGGTCGAGGACTTCACGGGCAGCCAGTGCGAGCAGGCAGCCTCAGCCCCACGAGGGCGTTGACGACTTTCTAGAGGAGGCCGCCAAAAAGATTCGAGACAGCGGCCAATTCCGCTAAGGAGAGGAAAAGGTGGCGGAGGAACGCTCACTGGGACGGTTACCGTAAGACTTTGATGATCAACCGACAAAATTAATCAGCGTTCCGATTCTTTCGATCGAAATGCGAATTTCATCGCCTTGATTCAGGGTAAACGAATCGGGCGGCACAATGCCGGTGCCGGTGAGCAGAAAACATCCATTAGGGAAAACGTTGTCCCTGTACAGGTAATGGACCAATGTAGCGGGATCTCGCTTCAGGCTACTGAGAGTAGTAGAACCGGTAAATGCAGTCTGCCCTGCACGCAAAATCTCCAGTCCGATCTCCGTTGATGAAGGCAGCGGCTCCGATGTAATGAGAATGCCCGGGCCCAGCGAGCAACTCCGGTTGTAGACCTTCGCCTGCGGCAAATACAAAGGGTTCTCGCCTTCGATATCGCGGGAACTCATGTCATTGCCAATGGTGTAGCCGAGGATCTTCCCCCGAGGGCTAACCAGGAGCGTGAGTTCAGGCTCCGGTACGGACCAGGACGCATCTTCGCGGATAGCAACTTTTCCATAATGACCGACGACCCGACTGGCAGTGGCTTTGAAGAAGAGTTCGGGCCGCTCGGCGCTGTATACGCGGTCGTAGAAGTCCCCTCCGCCTGTGGATTTCGATTCATCCATGCGAGCGTCTCGACTCCGAAAGTAGGTGACCCCCGCCGCCCAGACTTCCTGATTGCCGATTGGAGCTCGAAGGGTCCGGGCATCTGCGATGGGATTACCATCCAACCCTGGCCCCAGACCGATGGACTTACGCAGATGCTCTTCCAGATCGTCACGAGTGATCAATGTGTCCCACTCGGCATCTCCGGCGGAGTAGAACGTTTTGTCGTGCTCAATGACACAGCCATTCGTCGTGCGAAAGAGCTTCATGCGTATTTAGGTCCTTTATGAATTGTATTATGGACGCGTCGATAAGAATTTCCGAAGAAGCCATGTGCCGACAGCAACTCAAAATTGTGAGGCAATTGTGGTACTGAGCATTTCTTTCAGCCAAACCTCAATGGATTCCCTGAGGTCAAGCAGATGACCCTCGAAAAAATGATCAGCGCCTCCAATGATTACAAGCTTTTTCGGATCCGGAACCGCTTCGATCAACTTATTTAATTCGGTGCGGGGTCCATACTCATCGTGCTCGCCGCTAACGAATAGCTTAGGTTTCGAGCAACTCTGAAAAAAGTTAAGATCGTACCTTCGCGTTTCAACCGGCGAAACCGGAGTCCCAACGCTTATTACCGCTTTGATCCGCGGATCGGGGCAAGCCGCCCGCGACCCCACCGCTGCGCCAAACGAGAATCCGGCAAATATCATCGGCAACTGGAATTCGCGATCCAACCATTCGAAGGCTGCGCGCGCGTCATCCACTTCGCCCTGTCCGTTGTCATGTTTTCCCTGGCTCAATCCCGCGCCTCGAAAATTGAAGCGCAGGACCGGAAATCCAAAACTATTCAATGCTTTCATAATGTGAAAGACAACTTTATTGTGAAGAGTCCCGCCATAAACGGGATGAGGATGGCAGACAAGGGCCGCGTGCGTAGCCGCGTCATCTCCCCGATTCAGCAACGCTTCAAGTCTGCCGGCAGGTCCTTCGAGGAATAACGATTGAATCGAGCTTGCGGAAGTTCCCATGACACTTCGTTAGCAGCATACCTGAACCAGAATCCATGTGATGCTCCTGATGTATCCTTGCGCATGGATGTCGTCTCCCTTACTCGGCAGCTTGTAGACATCGAATCCATCTCTGGCAATGAACCCGAGATCGGCGAATTCCTCCGCAACGAACTCTCGCGACGAGGTTATAAAACCGAGAAAATAGTCGCCGCTGGGGATCGTTGTAATGTCTACTCAACGCCTCCGAACTCGCCGCACCCGGCCATAGTTTTTTCAACTCACATGGATACAGTTCCTCCATTTTTTGCTTCCTCCGAGGACGCAACGCGAATTTATGGCCGTGGCTCGTGCGATGCCAAGGGAATTATCGCGGCGCAGATCGTTGCGGCTGAGCGCCTGCGTACTCAAGATATCGCGGTCGGACTTCTTTTCCTGGTCGGGGAAGAGCGAGATAGCCTCGGGGCGAAGGTCGCCAATCAGCATTCTCCGGGCTGCAAATTTTTGATTAACGGTGAACCCACTGATAACCGGATCGCGCTGGCATCGAAGGGAGCGTTGCGGGTTGAACTGACCGCGCACGGCCGCATGGCGCACTCAGCTTATCCGGAATTGGGTGAATCGGCGATTGACAAGCTGCTCGAAGCGCTCAATAAACTACGCTCGATGAAACTTCCTGGAGACAAAGAAATTGGCGATTGCACGCTGAATATCGGAACCATTGAGGGCGGACGCGCTCCGAATGTGATTCCAGATAAAGCGCGGGCTCAGTTGTTGTATCGGTTGATCGGATCTTCAGAAAAACTTCGCGCCGATATTATAGAAGCAGTAAAAGGCCTCGCCAACGCCGATTTCACTCTGGAAATACCTTTTACTCGTTTGCGCACCCTGAATGACTTACCCACAATGGTCGCCGCATTCACTACTGACATCCCGTCGTTGAGTAACTGGGGCCAGCCGCTCCTTGTAGGTCCAGGATCAATCCACGTTGCGCACACCGAAGGCGAGTACGTGGAGAAGAAGCAGTTGACTGATGCCGTGGATTTGTATTGTGAGATCGCGAAAAAACTAGTGTCATCAGCTCCTTAACTAATGCTATTAAGTTCAAGGTTGACCCCAGACCGACAAAGCACGTAGAATAGTGCTGCACATTTATAGTGCTATAAATGAAAGCTAACATTACCCTGAAGTTGGATGCGGCTTTGATTCGCGAAGCTAAGATCCTTGCCGCGGAAGAAGACACCTCGGTCAGCGCTTTACTGGCGGCGCGTCTGGAACAAATCGTCCGCGAGCGGAAGACGTACAACCGCGCCCGCAAGCGCGCACTAACTCGGTTGCGCGAAGGGATGGATTTGCAATGGACACCTCCCGGTTCGCGGGACGAGCTTCATGAACGATGAGTATGGCGGATAAGTACTTCGTTGATACCAACATCCTGCTCTATGCACACGACCCCTCGACCGGCTTGAAGCATAAGCGTTCCCGTGCTCTTCTGGAACAGTTATGGGATTCCGGTCGCGGGGTAGTGAGCACACAGGTCCTGCAAGAACTCTGCATAAACCTTCGCCGCAAGATTGCGCGTCAGCTACCAGTGGAGGAGGTCCGCCAGCTCATTCAAGATTATTTGACTTGGGAGGTCGTCACCAACACACCTGAATCAGTCCTTCGCGCGCTGGAAATCGAAGTGCGCTACAAGACCTCTTTTTGGGATGCTCTTATTCTGCAAGCCGCGGAGCAGTCCGGCGCCGCGATTCTCTATTCCGAGGATCTGGCTGCGGGGCAAAAGTATGGGGAGGTTCGGGTAGTAAATCCGCTTGTTACTCCTACTCCCACCAGTTGAGGTACCCCATGCGTGCCTACAAATTTTTGGATGAACAATTTGGTCTCAAGAGTCTATACGAGAGACGGCTAAAGATATCTAGAATTGACGAACTTAACGATCCGTTTGAATTGCTGCCGTACGATCTCACGCGGTCTGACCTTCGGCAGGCGTTCGTGAAAACGCGAGATGACATGGTAGCCGACCGTGGCTTGCTGTGTTTTAGTGCCGCTTGGCGTGACCCGGTAATATGGGATCACTACAGCGACAAACACAAAGGATTATGCCTCGGCATTGAAATCCCGGCGATTAATGGAAATAAAATCGAATGACGAAGTTATGCAAGTTTGCTACGAACCGCGGCCTTTGCCGTTTCCGAATAACTACCTGGAACTCACGTCCCAAGAATGGCCAGCTGTTGTGCAAAAGGTTCTTTGTACTAAATTTGACAACTGGAAATATGAGGAAGAAATACGCATTTGGGTGCCATGGCAAGCCAACGGAGAGGCCATTCAATTCTTAGATTTTGGCAATAAGCTTCACCTGAAGGAGGTAGTTCTCGGTGCGAGATGCACCCTCCCAACAAGTGCGATGCTTCGTGCGCTAGGACCGTTAATAAGCGAAGTAAAGCTCACAAAGGCGCGTGCAGCTCACCATGCGTTCGAAATGGTCGAAGAAGAGGAATTTCACTAGGGCTTGGTTCTCCTCACCAGCGGTCAATCGTCCCGCTCTTGCCGCGATGTGCTCCCTCCTTTCTGTGCTGCGTCCAAAACGAAGGATATCCTCCTTCCAAAGGGACTGCCTACGCTTTCGACTACGCGAATTGCAGCCGCTTGAGCTTGATCCGCTCGGTGCGGACTTGAGAAAGCTCGTAATGCGCCTGCTGTGTAAGCCAAGTTGCGGCGCTGCCGCCGAAAACTTTGGAAAGGCGCACTGCCATTTCCGGAGAAATTCCGCGTTTCTCGTTGACCAGTTCTGACAAAGTGGTACGCGTTACGCCAAGGGCGGCCGCGGCTTGCGTAACGGTCAAGCCCAAAGGTTCGATACACTGGCGCAGCACAAAGCTGCCTGGGTGTGGTGGTTTTTTCATCGGCATCCTAAGATCTCCTTTAGTGATAATCAATATAATCAACATCAAGTGCGTCACCCTCGGCAAAGCGAAAAACCACTCGCCAGTTCGCGCGAACTGTTACCGCCCAGAAGCCTTTCAGTTCGCCCTTGAGCGGGTGCAAGCGGAAGCCGGGCAAGTCCATGTCGGTGGCCGTGGCTGCTGCATCGAGCCGTGCGAGAATGTCCCGCAGCTTCTCGATGTGTTCAATCATCACAGCGCGAGTGTCGTCGTCCTCATAAAACTTCCTAAGACCTTTGTGTCGGATCGACCGGATCACAATAACCTTTACCGTAATGTGTTACGTAACGCCTGTCAACTTAGTCTTGCGATCGCCATTTTAATCAATGTCCTCGAACCACTCCGTTCGAAGCGTTTTTCTATTTGATCGCGGTACACTTAACTCGTGCCCATCGAGACCCTGAACTCCCTTTCCCACGCCTCCTCCGCCTACCTGCGTTCCGCTATGCACCAGCCAATCCAATGGCATGAGTGGAGCGCCGAAGCGTTCGACAAAGCCAAGCTGGAGAATAAGCCAATTCTGCTCGACATCGGTGCGGTGTGGTGTCATTGGTGCCATGTAATGGATCGCGAGTCGTATGACAATCCAGAAATCGCGCAACTGGTGAACGAACGCTTCATTGCAATCAAGGTTGACCGCGATGAGCGGCCTGATATTGATATTCGTTACCAGGCGGCGGTGAGCGCCGTGTCCGGGCAGGGCGGATGGCCGCTGACTGCATTTCTTACTCCCGAGGGGATACCGTTTTACGGTGGCACTTACTTTCCTCCCGAAGATCACTACGGGCGTCCCAGTTTCAAGCGCGTGCTGACATCTATCTCCGATGCTTACCGGGAAAAACACGCGGACGTGGCGGAACAGGCGCGGATGGTCGAGAGCGCCGTCTCTCAATCCGAAACTTTGACCGGAAAGAGTGCCAAATTCTCGCCTTCCGTGATCGATTCCATAGTTAATTCCGCGCTGAAAATGTTTGATGATAATAACGGCGGCTTTGGAAGCGCGCCCAAGTTCCCTCATCCCGCGGTGCTCGATCTTTTGATTGACCAATACGGAAGATCTGGAGACGAGCAAGTGCGCGAAGCATTCGTCACCACGCTCGAAAAGATGGCGCACGGCGGGGTCTATGACCAGCTTGCGGGCGGATTTCATCGCTATTCAGTGGACGAGCGTTGGATTGTGCCGCATTTCGAAAAGATGTGCTACGACAATTCCGAATTATTAAAGAATTATGTGCATGCCTATCAGGCTACGGGTTCGGAGTTTTTTGCGGCGGTCGCCAAAGACATTATTCGCTGGATGGATGAATGGCTGAGCGACCGCGAACACGGCGGCTTTTACGCTTCGCAAGACGCTGATTACTCGATGGATGACGACGGCGACTATTTTACTTGGACGGTAAAAGAAACGGATGAGGTGCTGACAGAACAAGAATCTGCTGTGGCAAAGCTGCACTACGACATCAATGAAGTTGGCGAAATGCACCATAATCCCGAAAAGAATGTTCTGTACGTACGCGCATCATTACAGGAAATATCGGGACGGTTGAAGTTGCCCTTAGAGCGTGTTCAGGATTTGCTTCGATCGGCAAAGGAAAAGATGTACGCTGCACGATTAAAGCGTCCGACGCCTTACGTGGACAAGACCATCTATGTTGGCTGGAACGCGCTGTGTGTTTCCGGATACTTGGAAGCTGCTAAGGTATTCAGTCTTGACTCCGCTCGCCAATTCGCACTTCGTTCGCTGGATCGTATTCTGTCCGAAGGATGGAACAATCACACGGGCCTGTTGCATGTAATTTCCTATTCGGATCCACTAGCGACACGCAAGCAGACCGCAGGATTGTTGGATGACTATGCATTTACAGCCGTAGCTTGTCTGGACGCATACGAGATCACTGCCGACATCAGTTATTTCAATTTCGCACGCCAAATCGGCGACGCGATGGTCCAACAGTTTTTCGACGAGACCTCGGGGGGATTCTTCGATACGAATAAAAAAGACGCCGATGCCAGCGCATCGCTCGGCGTGCTTTCGACTCCCCGTAAACCATTTCAGGATTCCCCTACTCCTGCCGGAAATTCCGTTGCGGCAATTGCCTTGCTTCGGCTTTACGGTTACGCAAATGATCGCGAATACTTTACCCGCGCCGAACGGACGATGGAAGTATTAGGGGGAATTGCCGAACAATACGGAATCTTCGCCGCTACATACGCCATTGCGGGCACCTATTTCTCGCGGCCTTACACCCAAATAGTGATCGTTGGCGAGGACGACACAGCAGAGAAGCTTTACAGAACAGCACAGGCGAGTTTTAGCTTTGGCAAAGCAGTTGTGAAATTTGAAGCCAGTAAAGTAGTGCCGCAAAATCTTCCACCTGCGTTGCGGGAGACTATCCCCGAATTGCCGGGCATTAAAAGCGGAAACAGCATGGCGATAATCTGCTCAAACTTTGCTTGTCAGGCCCCAATTTCGGATCCGGAAAAAATGGAGCAGGCTTGCAAGGATCTTTTAACGATGCGGGAGCCGGTCCATGAAAAAAGGGCCGACATTCGCTGACTGCAAATGTCGGCCACCAGCCGTTTAGGGCGGCTTAAACTTAGATTAGTCTGGGCACGGGCCTGAGCGGCACAGTGCCGGTGGCGCACCATCTGGAGCCGGCACGACCGGGGCAGCCATTGCCTCGAACGCGCAAGCTAAACCTGCCACAAGAATCAACATCTTTATAGCTTTCTTCATCTATCGTTTCTCCTAATGCGGATCTCCTGGGAGCGGAAACCCTCATTGGCACGGATTATACAGCGTCGTGTCAAGGGTTTAATTCGCGCTGCCGAAATGAACGAACCACATTGGAACCGATGCTTTAACGGTCTCTCGCAGAAATGAGGATAACTAAAGGCTTAACATACGGTTAGTCGCCAGCATCACACGCAGGTCGCTCATTGCAACCTATTGTCAAGGGTTTTTATTCCCGGCTCACGCAAGGGGAATGGCGGGTCTTCTATTTCTGGACTGGTACGAGGGAAGGTCTGGCGTTCTGCTGATTCAAAATTTTATGGATAGGGTTGGCAGCGACGCTGAAGTTTGCGCAAGAGGAGATGAAGAACGGGTCTCAAGATATGATCCTGGCGTTGGGGTTTCCAACGCATAGCTTGTCCTGTACGACTGTCCCGGGGTTCTGGAAAAAGCTCTGTCCACCATACCTTCAAACATGGGGATGAGTGAATCTCCGCCAACCGGATTTGCCACCTCCGCGAGGCTCTGATTCCACCGTTGTGGGGCGAGGAGATTCGCCGATATTTCTCTCGGGAAAGTCTTCAACAGGGCATATCCGAGCCAAACGGAAATAGCTACACAATAGGCGCCAGCCGTGAGGAGTGCCACCATTCTTCCGCTTTCCCGGCCCGAGCTGAAAAGAGCAAAAGTGCCGAGTTCCACGGCCGCATAAAAACCGAATCCCAATGCTATTCCGAAACTGTTCTGCTTCCAGGAAACGCCCAGATGTTTTGAGAACACCAGCAGAAATAAAATGAGCCCGCATTGGATCACACGCACTCCTCGCTGGGTAATCATGACAGCTTCGATTACTGATCCCTGCTGTGAACTCGGACTCGCCGCTGCGATCACTATCCCCGCGAGCAACATAACCAGGCCAGACCACTTGAACAGAACTGAACCCAAGTCTTTCAGTGCATGATAGGGTCGAAAGACGTCTTGAAATATCTCATAGATGACTTTGAAGCCAAGGGCAAGGCTCACCAGAGCGGAGACCCAGTAGCCGTAAAAATATGCGTCGTAGCTGCACAATTTTTGGACTGGAAACAATATGCAAAACATGACAACTTGCGCTGCGAGATAAGTGAAGAATACGGGAAATGTGCGATGCTTCCCCCGCGCGAACATGACCGCGACAGCGGCAATTTCAAGTATTGGCTGAGCGATCCAGAGTACGGTTTGGAGGTTGGGGGTCATCGGGGGCTAACCTGCTAAATTGGCGCCTTTTCTCTTCCCAAACTCTAGCAGCTATGATTTAACGGTCAATGGACGAAAGTAATCTAAAGGTAACCATTACCTTGCGCTTGTTTTAGCTTTTGGATTAGTTGAGTCGGGCCAAATGCCGATCGAAAGAGATATGAACTGGAATATGGTATCGCCGGCAAGGAATTGCGAGCCCGCTGGTCCTCAACTAGAGCGAGCTCATGTTCGACAGGAACTCACCGTTCGACTTGGTCTTGTTCAGCTTGTCAATCAACAGTTCCATGGCTTCGACCGGGGACAATGGGTTCAACACTTTTCGCAGCACCCAGATTCTGGTGAGGTCTTCTTTCGGAATAAGCAGCTCTTCTTTTCTTGTGCCGGAGCGCTGAATGTCAATTGCCGGGAATGTCCGCTTATCCACCAGTTTGCGGTCGAGGATGATTTCCATGTTGCCGGTGCCTTTGAATTCTTCAAAGATTACGTCATCCATGCGGGATCCGGTGTCAATTAATGCCGTTGCAATAATAGTTAACGACCCGCCTTCTTCAATATTGCGAGCCGATCCGAAGAAGCGCTTTGGACGCTGCAACGCATTTGAATCCACGCCGCCTGAAAGCACTTTGCCTGAAGGGGGAACGATCGTATTGTAGGCGCGCGCCAAACGCGTGATGGAGTCGAGCAAGATCACAACATCCCGCTTGTGCTCGACCAATCGCTTCGCCTTCTCGATCACCATTTCTGCTACCTGCACGTGCCGCGCGGCGGGTTCGTCGAACGTCGAAGAGATCACTTCGCCCTTCACCGACCGCTGCATGTC
>PNAR01000203.1 GCA_003169715.1 Acidobacteriaceae bacterium
TCGTGCAGTCCCATGCGAAGCGTTCCAACGCACTGCGGGCGAAGACCCAGAGTCGCCGCCAGAACCAGATTGGCACGATCGGGTTCCAGCAAGTATGCCGAGCAAACCTCAGTATTGAAGCGTTTCGCAATCAGGGCGACGACGTTCATCAGCGTTTCCGCGGGTTTACCGCCCTCCGCCGCCAGGTTCGCGATTTCCTCCAGGGTTAGAACGTAACTCTCATCGTTTATGGATGCAGATCGGCTCACGGTATAAGTCCTTGAGATGACATTTGGTTTTTTAGGGTGAGCGCCCGCATGCGGCGCATGTTTTATTCTAATGGGTGCCGCAAGCTCTGGTGTGCGAATTCGTCAGATTAAGAGGATTCAGAAAGAAAGTTGGGAATTGCCGGGGCGCTTCTCGCTGCGTCGTTTTATCCTTGAGTACGATCAAGAACTTCAGCATGCCACGCCATCTGGATGCTTTCCAGTTTTCCTTCAGTGGACTTTTTAGAATCGTCCTTGAATTCGGGCAACTCGGTTACGTAGCGATGCAAATCGGTAAATCGGACTTCCAGTGGGTTCAGGTCGGGATGTTTTTCTGAGAGAATGATTCCAATATCGTCAGCGTCATCCCAGGTAAGGTCCTTCGGCATGCGTTTCTCCTTCGAGGAAACGGGTTTATTATCTCCGAAAAATAGTGTGGAAGCGCAACAATTATTCTTAGATGAGCGGTTCTACTCATGTCATTTACCGCAGAAAACACGGAGGCCGCCGAGCCTCGTGGAAATACATCCTGGCGAACTCGGCGTGCTCAGCGGTGAGTAACGCTCTTAGATCTAACCGGTGCTGCACTCTTGGGAACGGTATGGACTTCCGCGTTGGGACCCTGAGCTAATGTTCTTCCGAAACGTAATTACGGTTCCATGCCGGAATTTCGACGACCACTTTGCCGGGCTTGGTGATCGTCGCCTGACATCCTAATCGTGAATTGAGTTGCAGGTCAGCGGCCATATCGAGGCGGTCGGCTTCGTCGTCATCCATTTCGGAGAGATTGCTCGCGCCCTCTTTGACCCATATGTGGCAAGTGGTGCAGGCATTGTTACCGCCGCAGGCGTGGTCAAGCTTGATGCCGTTGTTCAGGGCTACATCGAGCAGGGATTCCTCTTTGCCGTGGTCTTTATAAGGAAGTTTGCCGTGCTCGAATTGCACGGTTTTGCCTTCCGGAAGGAAGGTCACTTCGACAATATTTTCGCCTAAGGCTTCTTCTGTCATTGTTCCTGCGCCGCTATTTTTCTCTTCTATCATTTTAGGTATGCCTTCAATAAATTTCTTGTTCGGCAATCAGCCGCCTGCGGCTTCTGCTATGCAAGCCAGAAGCTTCGCCATCCTTGCGATCTGAGGTGCTATTTTCGTTCCCAGCGAGTACCGCTCCGCCAGCGTGATTGGATTACTGTGCGTGAGTTTCGCGATGCCGCCTTGATCCTCCCAAACCAAAATCTTCAAAGGAAGATCAATCCCCGCCAGTTGATTGGCTTGCATCAACGCCGTCCCTGCAGCGGGGTTGCCGAAAGCCAGCACGGTTGTTGGACGCAACTGCAAACCGGCTTCGCTCGCGGCCGCTGCGTGATCGAAGACCGCGAACACAGTCATCCTGGCCGATTGAAGCGCGGAATCCAGGCGCTTGAGCGTTTCCGCAAATGAATGTTTGCTTTCGATCGTGATCAGTCCTGTTTCGTTCATTCAAAATCCGCCTTCGCGACTGGATGCGCTGTGCCTATTCCTTCCGCCATGTCGCCCTGGTCCATGGATTTGCCTTTGAGCGCGGTGGTTACGGCGGTGTCCATCATTAATTCGGCGAGGCGCATCGTGCCCTGATTTAATGCGTCTATCGCGGCGCGAATCGCGTGGTAATCGTCTTTGCTTTTGACTTCGTTGAGAGTCTTTTCTTGATCCGCGATTCGTTGCTTTTCAACGCTCGTAAGTTGTCCCCACGCGGGACTGGTTCTAGCTTTCTCCAACGCAGCTAAAATCGTACTAGCTTCGTTGCGCGCTTCGATTACCTGGCGCTGCTTGAAGTCGTCTTCGGCGTAGTCAAACGATTCGAGGATCATGCCCTCGACTTGCTCGTCGGTGAGGCCGTAGCTCGGCTGAACTTCGATTTCTGATTCCTTTCCGCTCCGCTGTTCGCGCGCGGTTACGTGAAGAATACCGTTCGCATCAATGAGGAATTTCACTTCGATGCGCGCAAGCCCAGCCTGCATAGGAGGAATGCCTTTCAGATCAAAACGGGCTAGCGACCGGCAGTCCTTGGCCAGCTCGCGCTCTCCCTGTAAAACGTGGATGGCGACATTCGCCTGTCCGTCCACCTGCGTTGTGTAATGCTGGGTCGCCGACGCGGGTATCGTGGAGTTGCGCAGAATGATTTTGTCGGTGACGCCGCCGGCAACTTCTATACCCAGCGATAGCGGAGTCACGTCGAGCAGCAGCATGTCCTGCGTAGCTTCCGACCCCCCGGACAAAATGTTCGCTTGCACCGCCGCGCCCAGTGCCACAACCTCGTCGGGATTCAGATCGGTGTGAGGTTTGCGGTGGAATAACCGTTCGACTAGCTCGCGGACTTTAGGAATTCTGGTCGAGCCGCCTACTAAGACCACTTCATCGAGTTGTTCCGGCCTCAATCCGGCATCTTTCAAAGCTTGTTTGCAGGGACCGATAGTGCGATCAATTACTGGCTGAATCAATGTCTCAAACTGTTCTCGCGTAATTTCTCGCAGATAACTCTTGCCTCGCGGAAGCTCTATCGCGAGTTTCGTGGAAGGTTGCGACGACAATTCAATCTTGGCTTCGATCACGGCTTTGCGGATCGTGGCGACAACATCGCTATTACGCGAGACATCGAAACCAAGATCGCCTTTGATGTCGGCAATCGCGATTGCGATAAGCAGGTTGTCAATATCATCGCCGCCCAGATGCGTATCGCCGTTGGTGGCAATCACTTCGAAGATTCCATCGTGAAGCTTCAGGATGGATACGTCAAAAGTTCCCCCGCCGAGATCGTAAACCGCAACAATGCCGTTTTGCTTTTTATCCAAACCGTAGGCCAAAGATGCGGCGGTCGGCTCATTTACGAGGCGCAGAACTTCGAGACCAGCGATGCGGCCGGCATCTTTAGTGGCCTGACGTTGCGCGTCGTTGAAGTATGCGGGGACCGTTATGACTGCCTGAGTCACGGGCGCGCCGAAGAATCGCTC
Organism: Acidobacteriaceae bacterium; assembly: GCA_003169715.1. GTDB lineage: Bacteria > Acidobacteriota > Terriglobia > Terriglobales > Acidobacteriaceae > PALSA-188. Next base: position 3,233 of record PNAR01000203.1, read on the forward strand.
GGCATTGCGTTTGAGTTGCCGAAGGATAAATGCCGAGATTTCCGGCGGTGTGAAAGTTTTGTCACCAAGTTTGATGCGGAGAACTTCGCCTGCTTCGAGATCATCCGCGAGATGGAATGGAAAGAGCTTCAGTTCATCGCGGACGTCTTCGATGCCGCGTCCCATCAGGCGCTTAATCGAATACACGGACCTCTCGGGGGTTTCAATCAGATATTTTCGCGCGGCGTTGCCGACAACGATCCGATCGTTTTCATCCAGAGCAACAACCGAGGGTACCAGGCTTAAACCGTCTTCTCCCGGGATGACGACAGGACTTCCCCCCTGCATGAACGCTACGAGAGAGTTCGTGGTTCCGAGGTCAATACCGACAACAGTCATTGAGTAATTGTGTAATTTGGTAATTGGGTAATTGAAAATCGTGGAATTGGGGTTCAATTACCCAATTACCCAATTGCCAAATTACTCAATGCATCATTTACGTCTCGTACCAGATTGCGGATATAGGAACGCCGGTTTAGCAAATCCGCCATCTCGTCCCGCACTTTTTTCCGCGCTTCTTCGGAAGAAGTGTCGTCTAGTTTGTCCCATTCAATCCAGTATGTCTTCAACTCATCGGAAAGAGCCTGATATTTTCCTTCGAGCGCATCTTTATGACTTTCTAGCTCCTGAATTAGAGAAGGGTCGCTCTCTCCCGATTTTTGGTTCATGCGCAACTCTTCCAATTGCATGTTGAGTTCGAATACTTCTTCAAGCAGGCTTTCGGGAACAATTTGCTTCTTCGTCTGCCCCGAAGCTCGGGCCTTTTCGGTAGCGGCCTTGGACTGTTCTTCGAGTTCAACCCCCTCAAGCCTCAACAAGTATTCGGTGCGCTTGATGGGGTCTTTCAGCGTGCGATAGGCGTCATTCAGTTGCGAACTCTGCTCCAGGCTCCACTCCCGCTCGCGTTCGTCGTGGCGTGCTGACATATCTGGATGCAGCCGCCTGCTCAATTCGTAAAATTCTCTCTGCAAGTTCTCAACATCAATGTTTAGTTTGCGGGGTAGGCCAAAGAAAGCGAAGTAATCAACCGGCAACGGCGGCTGAACCTTGCCACATGCTTTGCAAAAGTGCGCCGCCCGCATGTCGCCGCATGACCAGCAGGTCGAGGTGATCTCGGGATTGCCGAGAATGAATATCGCGGATTGTGGCGTATCGGTCATTGTTCTATCAGAAGTTTTATCAAACATTTGTCATCTTGAGCGGAGCATGATCGCTCGCTCGCGAGTGAACATGCGAAGTCGAAAGACCCCTAGTGTGTTTGCATTCCTGCCAGGGATACGGGTTCCTCTCAGGCTGCGCCTGCTCGGAATGACATCCACATTCTTATGATCCGCCGTCACGCCGGCGAGAGCGCCCGCGCCACACAACCGACGCCAGGCAATCAGCTTGAGAAGGATGTGCCGCAGCCGCACGATTTCGACGAGTTTGGGTTCACGAATACGAAGCCCTGCTGCATCAGCGTTTCCTGATAATCCAGCGTCATGCCGTGAAGGTAGATAAACGATTTCGGATCCACGAAAACGCGGACATCGCCGAATTGAAAGATGCGGTCCCGCTCGCGGGGCTGTGTGTCGAAGCGGATGTTGTAGCTAAGTCCCGAGCATCCGCCGCCCTGCACTCCGAGACGAAGGCCGCCCTGCTCCGGGGAAATCCCTTCCTTCACGATAGCCGTGCGGATTTTTCCCAGGGCCTTATCCGTCACCAGCACGCCACCTTTCGGGCGAGTTACGGGCTCGGAGGCTTTGGCTGCGTCATCAGTCAGCGTTGTCATGGTGGCTCACTAATCCCGAAGCTAATTACTGAACGGTCGCTACAGCGGCTATCGGCTTCGCAGTCTCCTGCTTCTTCTTCCAGTCGTGAATCGCGGCGCGGATGGCATCTTCCGCCAGCACCGAGCAATGAATCTTTACGGGAGGAAGCGCCAGTTCTTTCACGATTTCCGTGTTTTTGATCTGGAGCGCTTCTTCCACAGTCTTGCCTTTCACCCATTCGGTGGCAAGCGAAGACGATGCAATCGCCGAGCCGCATCCGAAGGTCTTGAACTTGGC
>PNAR01000055.1 GCA_003169715.1 Acidobacteriaceae bacterium
GCTCCAGGAGTCATATGTGTAATCCATGCCGCCGGTGAACCGGTTGGTCTCATCAGTGAGCGGGGCGTAAAGATAATAAGGATTGGCGCGGGCGAACCCGCCCCAATAGCTCGGCGAGTCGAGAAAATCAAGAGAGCGCGTGGTGTAGGTCGGCCCGTTGTCGCTGGTGCGGTAGTAATTGAAAGTGAAACGCAACCGATTGGTGGCGTGCAGAGTGAAGTCGGCGGAGCCAAACTTTCGCACAGTGGCCCAGTTGTGGTTGTCGGTAAGGCCAGTGCCTAGTCCGGGTGCCGCTGCGGCAATCGGCAGCACAACATTGTCATTCTGGTTCCAGTTGTAGTAGCTCTGCCGCCAGTTCATGCGGAAGTCATAGACCTTGTTTTTTGTAACCGCCAATTGCGCCGTTGGGAACGGATCTCCGCCCAGTCCGCTCATGGAGAGCGCGTAGCTGTCGGCAAAGGGATTCGTTCCGGTCACAGCCTCGCCGAAAAGATTGAAATCCATGAGTCGAGGGCCGGGCCGCAGATCGAGTAACTCGAAATACATGGGCTTATAGCCCGTGACATCGGTAAAGCGGTAGCCGAAGGTGACCGACCCTTGATTGGTGAAGTTTCCGAAGGTTATAGGAGGCGCTTCGTAGCCGTCGCTGTCCTGAGCCCGCAGCGTTGCCGGAAGCAAAACCACTAAGGCCGCGATGCTGGCGATGAAGCGGTATTTAGATCTCATATGTGCTTTCCTTCATCGCAGCAACGTTGGATCGAGATTCGAACCGTGGACGGCCTCATGGCAGCGGGTACATTCGCCGCTCGTCTGAAAGCCGAAACGCGAGTGCGGCACGGCTGCCTGAGTGTGGAAGCCGGTGTGGCATTGCAGACAAAGCTGGCGGCCCTCGCGCCGAACTAGCAACATCCGATTAGTGCTTCCGTGCGGATTGTGGCATGAAGTGCAGCCTTCCACCTTCGCGGCAGGGTGCTCATACAAATATGGTCCGCGCTTTTCCGCGTGACAGTTTACACAAGCCTCAAAGTTCGGCTTATTCAGGCTCGCCATGTTCATGGTGCCATGAGGATTGTGACAATCGGTGCACTTCATCAGGTTCTCGGGCACGCGATGATGAATCGGCAGCGCAAACTCAGCCTGAACCGTTCCATGGCAGCTAAAGCAAAGTCCGGGCTGGGACTGCTTCAACAGGCTGTTGTGCAGCCACCGGACTTCTTCCGGCAGCCGCGGCACCTGAAAGAAATAACCTTGCGGATAGCTGAGATCTCCTTTGCTATGATCTTTGACTTCCTCCACCAGATGAGCGGTGTGGCACTCGTTGCATGACAAGCCATGGGAAGCGTGGGTGGAATGTGCGAACAATTCCTGCTGCTTGCTGCTCTGGTGGCAGAAGAGGCACTGCGCGGCGTTTTGTTTGGCGTCCGAGCGGAATTGAAAAATGGGAGAGTTCTTCAGCGCGGCCGAGATCTTTTCATTCACGCTGAATGAAAAGATGGGATGCTCTTCAAGCGCTTTAGCGGTTTTGCCCTCGTCGCCCTCCGCAGCCTCGATCGCGTCCGCGTGAGCTTTTCCAGGCCCGTGACACACTTCGCAGCCCGAGATGTAACTCTTACCGGGAACGGCTATCTTGGCGTGAGCGGTTTTTTCGTACTCGCGGAACTCTGGCTTGTGGCAGGACCGGCACTCATTTATGCCGGCGTAATCGGCGGGGCTGCCTTCGAGAAACTTCGCGGAAACCGACGTTCCCTGCGCAGACTCGGGCATCTTCTGGGCATTGGCTCCCCCCAATACGCTGAAACAGAATGCCACCGTCAGCAATAACATCCTGTGCGGATGTCTTGGTTCCACAATCGAGTTCTTCAGTGTCATTAATAGTTGCCGGGGGTGGGCTGCCGACCATGCTAAAACGATTCAACATCTCCATACTGCTCAAAATTGCACAGTTTCGAGAATGACAACTTCACTTCCCATCACGGGAAAACATTTCCGATTCGGCAGCTAATTCTTCGAAACCCAACAGCAAACGTCGTAAAGGACAAGTTATAAAATTTCGTTAGAGGCATGTTCTCCATTAAAATTTGTCATTCCGAACGGGCGCCCAGCCCGGAGGAATCTGCTGTTCTGCAATGGTCCTGATGAAAGACAAACGCTACTACGTTTATATCCTCGCAAGCAAAAGCCGGACTCTTTACGTCGGCGTGACAGGATCGCTCATGGCCCGTACGTTACAGCACAAGTCGCGTCAAGCTGGCTTCACGCAGCGTTACCACATTGACCGCCTGGTTTACTTCGAGAGCTTTCGATACGTAAACAACGCAATCGCGCGGGAAACGGAAATTAAAGCGTGGCGGCGCGAAAAAAAAGTTGCTTTAATCGCGGCCAACAATCCCACATGGGAAGACTTGGCCGAAGACTGGGGAAAGCCGGTGGCAATGCGCACATCAGATTCCTCCGGGCTAGGCGCCCGTTCGGAATGACAACTTATAGAATTTCGTAAGAGGCATCTTCTCACTCTGCGGATGAAATGCTCTCTCAAAGATCTGACTTGTGACGTGCGTCAAAGCCTCTTCATCAACCCATCCCTTAAGCCTTGTCATTCCGAACGGGCGCCTA
>PNAR01000424.1 GCA_003169715.1 Acidobacteriaceae bacterium
CCATAGGACGGGCGTTACAAGAATGTGGCGAGCCGCTAGAGTCACGGGACAACGAGCGGTGGCTAGTTTGGCTGCCTCCCCAGCCCGAGCGGCAATACATTGTTGGAGTAGACACATCGGGAGGTGGCTCGAAGGGGGATTATTCCTGTGCGCAAGTAATTGAGCGTAGCACGGCAATGCAATGCGCGGAGCTGCGCGGACATTTTCCGCCACGGGAGTTAGCTACGCGACTGGTTGAACTTGCAAAATTCTATAACCACGCGCTGCTTGCCGTTGAGAGAAATAACCACGGATATGGAGTTTTGGCGCATTTGCAAACGGCGGTCTATCCGAACATCTTTCAGGATGGTGGACAGGAAGGATGGTTAACATCCTCGATAAGCCGCCCGGCAATGATCGAGAACCTTGCGGATGCGTTGGCTACGGAGCCGAAGCTATTTCGGAGTCGACGACTCTTGGGTGAGTGCAGAACATTTGTGCGACAACCTGACGGAGGTTCGGGCGCGGCTCCCGGAACCCACGATGATTGTGTGATCGCAATGGCAATCGCTCTAGCTGTTAGGCAACGGAGTGTGGGACGGCAGCGCGGTCAGGGAGCGGTGCATCTCGCCTGCCTGTCTCGCGGGTAGTGAATTTCCACAGGGCGGTATGTTTGCCGATCACATTCGAGAAAACGGGTTCCTGGGTATGATGTGTTCCCAAATAGGAACTCCGACGACGTTGGTTGAAAGGAAAGTGGTTTGCCGGTGACTGCGGTCCAGCACGTGCGGCGGATGCGAGGCGGCGCTCAAGGACATCTGATGCGTTGCGATGACGGAAATTTTTACGTTGTTAAGTTTAGAAATAATCCGCAACATCTGCGCGTGCTCGCGAATGAATTTCTAGCGTCGCGACTAGCAGAGGGAGTTGAGCTCCCGGTGCCAGCTACTGAGGTCATCGAGGTTAAAGATTGGCTGGTGCAACACACATCAGAGTTGAATATTCAGTTGGCGGGAAGCACCATCCCTTGCGAGCCAGGTCTGCAATTTGGATCGCGTTACGTGGTGAGTCCGTTGGAAGGACAGGTGTTTGATTATCTGCCTGTCGAAATGCTGGAGCGGGTGCGCAATCGTGAAACGTTCGCGGGAATTCTGGCCATGGATAAATGGACAGGAAATGCAAATGGCAGGCAGGCGACGTTTTGGCGGAAGATGCGCGAGCGGAAATATACAGTGACATTCATTGACCAAGGTTATTGCTTTAATGCCGGTGAATGGACGTTTCCGGATTTTCCGCTGCGCGGAGTTTATCCAGAGAACGAAGTTTATGCACACGTGCGCGGGTGGGACGCGTTCGAGCCATGGCTTTCGCTGATTGAGAACATGGATGACGAATTGGTGTGGGCTGCGGCTGGCGACATTCCGCCGGAATGGTACGGGAGCGACTGGGACGGGCTTAAGAAGCTGGTGTTATTGCTACTAAGCCGGAGAGCAATGGTTAGAGAGTTGATCACAGCGTTCCGGATGTCACTTCGCAGACCTTTTCCCAATTGGCCAGGGGAGGCTTGATCTCACGATCATGGCAGATTTGAAGAAACTCGAGCTTTTCCTGCTGCGATATGTGCCGATCGCCGTGCGGGAGGAATTCGTTAACGTCGGGTTGATCTTAATGGAAGCCGATCATGCGGGATTTGCAGAAGTTCGATTCGCGCCAGACTGGAGGGCAGCCGAACGCATTGATCCGCAGGTGGATACCGAAAAGTTGGAAGCAATCGCGCGCCACGCTCGAAAGCAATTTCAGAATCCGGAAACGCGGGCGGCATTTGTGAAAAAGATGGAAGACTCGTTTTCGAACTTAATTCAGCTCTCGCCAATGAGTGCGTGCCTGGCGGAGGACCCGGCAAAAGAGATTGAAGCTTTGAGTTCTTTTTATTTCAAGGTTATACATCAACCGGCACAACGGGCGCCGAGCGGGCGGAATAGGATTTGGCAGCAGATGCGAGCTGCGTTTGAGCAGGAGGGGATTTTGGGATCCTTGATGACTGATGTTGCGCTGGAACAATACACCCAGCCGGGAGACCCACTGAAGTTGGATTTTGCGTACCGGGTCCGTGAAGAGCTGAAAGTTTTCCAGGCAGTCTCTTTGAGCGGAAAGTTGGATCAGGCGAATTATTTTGGAAGCCGAGCGCGGGAAATCACCGAGGTTTTTGCTGAGAAGACCGGGGCCGCGCCACTCTTCACTGCCGTGGTGAACGATGATTGGGACCGGAACAATGCAGACGCCAAATATGCGATGGGAAACATGATGAGAAATCAGGTAGAAGTGGCGGTTTTAACCGACATGCCGAAGATAGCTGAACGAGCGAGGCTGGAATTGAGACATTGAACTGTTTTTTGGCGATGTCTTTACCACATTTGATATTCAATTAGGTTTTCGCGGGCGAGGGCGCCCGCGCCACACGAGCTAAAGACAAAAAACATGAAAATCAAAAACGTTTTACGCGGCGCGATGCGCCGGGTGGCAGGAGTGTCTCTCGCTGGCGGGAAAGCTGAAGGCAAGAGAAGGACAGTGGCTCTTCCCTCCATTCTTAATACTTACGGGCCTCGGGCGGACAGTTTTCCAAAACCCACGCCCATAAACTTGCGGCGCTTCTCAGAAACGCCGGTTGCGCGCAAGGCAATTAACACGATCAAGGACCGGATCGTAGGAATGCGTTGGCGAATTCAGGCTCGTCCTGGCCGATCGCTCGGGGCTGCTGCCGATCTTGATCTGCGCGCACAAATACTGACGGACAACTTCGACAATCCGAATCCGGATGATTCTTTCAGATCACTGTCGGAGCAAGTTCTCGAAGACGTTATCGTCGGAGGATTTGGAGCGATCGAAGTCGAGACCACGGGCGATCCGCAGCGTCCTCTTGGATTATGGCCGGTGGATGGCGCGACTATCCGCATGAGGTCGGACTGGGATGGAATGCGCGATTCGCCACGCTATGCCCAAGTCACCGGAAAATCCGGACCTGATGACACGATTGTGTTGAACGACGATGAGCTTATCTACATTCGGCTGAATCCGCGCACATTTACGCCCTTCGGGCTGGGACGCCTTGAGGTTGCGTTCGAAGCAGTGAGCGCATTTCTTGGAGCGCATCGGTACGCCGCAAAGTTGGCGTCGAATTCGGTAGTGGACTATGCGCTTTGGCTGCAAGGCCTCACGCCGGAACACCATGAGCGACTGATCCGATGGTGGCAGGACGAAATTGAAGGTACGGGACGGGTTCCGATTCTTTCGGTAGAGAACAAGCCGGAAGTGTTGCGGTTTGGCGGAGGGACGGACGCCGATCTGCGACTGCAATGGCAGGAATTTGTTTTGCGGATTATCGCGGATGCATTTGATCTTCCTCCTCAGTGCCTCGGCATTGAACGCGATGTAAATCGTTCAACCGCGATGGAGATGGCGGACGAGGCGTTCCGCCAAGCGATTGTCCCCACCGCGCGGCTTTTGGCGGAACATCTGACTCGAGATGCAATCTGCAAGAAGCTTGGATGGAACGATTTGGAGTTTGTATTCACCGATGTGGATTCGGGAGGAGATGAGATGGAAGAGGCGCAAATTCAGGCAATCCTGCTACAGAACGGAGTGCTGACGGTGAATGAAGTTCGGAGGATGCGCGGACTTACGCCGCTGGAAGCGTGACACCAGCGATCCAAAGCGCGAGCCAGGAGTTAGCGCAGCGTTTCCTTTAAGACGAGCACCGGCGCGACGAGACCCGTAATACAAAAGAGGAATGATGAAGATTGATTTGGAATCCATGGCAATCGAGATGCCGCTTGTGACGGGGCATCCCAACCGGGAAGAATTTTGCGGTGTGCTGACGCTGGTAGACGTGGCGTCGGACAGAGCCCCAGCAGGGGCGCGGGGACATCGAGTCGTGCTGACTCGAGCAGCCGCCGAGGATGGGCTGCCGTCCCTGCTGGGAATGGCGCTTGACTATTCTCCCAATCTTGACCGGCACGACACACGGCGCAAGATTGGCGTGATTACTCGGGCCGAAATCTCCGGGCGGAGGTTGGAGCTGGGGGGATATCTCTTCGCCAAAGATTTCCCGGAGATCGTGAGAGAGATCCGGCGAGGGGGACAGCGCCGCCAATTGTTGGCATCCGGTAGCGAGGCTACGACAGACGCTTGTCTGGGAATGTCGTATGAAATCGCGGACGCCCGGGTCGCCGATCTTCGGGCCAAGGTATGGACGCTCACGCATGTCACTTTCACCGGCGCGGCCATCCTGCGGCGTGACAAGGCCGCGTACGAGGAAACATGGATTGAGATGGGATGACAGAAGCAACGGCACAAAATTCGACAAAGGAGAAATAAATGGATCAGGAAATGACAGAACAACTCGCGGCAACCGCAGGCCGATTGGCCAATGCAGCCGAAACTCTAGACCGGGTTCTCGAAAGGCTCGACGCCCAGCAAGAGGCTTTAAACGCGAAAGTCGACCGCATCGTGGCAGCAGTCGAGGACCGGGGCGCCACACATCATGAAATCGAATCCAGTGGCGACGCAACACAATTGGAAAAGCGGGTTGCCGAACTGGAGAAGACTAATACTGAATTGAAGGCGCAGGCGGTACGCCTGGGACGCAAAACATTGTCGCCACTGGTTTCGGGGTTATTGGGCAAAAGCTTTCCCGAAGCTGGAGACAAACTGGACTCCGCTGCATTGAGCAAGACGCTGCAATCTCTGAGCGTCGAGCAACGTATCGCAGTGAAGGCTGAGATGGCGCGGGCTGGAATGATCGATTGATAAGCGGCTTTTGGCTTTCAGCCATCAGCTCTTACTTTGACATTCAAGGGGTGCGAGACTTCGCACCCCTTTTTATGGGAACCAAACTTTTCCACGATGAACAAAATTAAACACGCAGCACAAATTTATTTCAGGAGAAAACATGAACGCAAAATTTGTTGATCTAAACGCGGCCGCTGATTTTCTTGGGCCGGGCGCTGTAGAAATTGAGCGCTATCAAACAGAAATAACCGACATCGTGCGCAGGCGCGGAGTATTCGGGCAACGAGTCCGGCAGGTACCAGCGACCGGGCATCCATCCCGATTTTTTGAACAGACGACTATCAATGCACCAACGGCTGCGCAGGCTTTCGTTGATCCCCGAAATATTGCGGCTGTCACGGGTTCGCCGACACGAGTCGAGCGCACGGTGCCGTTAAAGGCGCTGGTGTCGCAGATCAACTACAACCTGTTTGACCTGGAAGTGGGCGCACAGCAAAGCCAGTTCGCGTACCTGCAAGCAAAAGATCTGGCGGATTCGGTGGAAGGACTGTTGCGAACTCATGATGTGTCGTTGTGGAACGGCAATGACACTTCGTTGAGCACGCCAACAACATTCCAATACATGGGTGCGATCAGCCAGATTGAAGCCGGTGGAAACACCACTACCATCGGAACTACTGCAAGCATCGTGGACGGAATTAAGGGAGTGATCGCCGGAATGGTTTCAAACTCTTCCTACGAAGTTCGCCCGACCGCCATTTACGCAAATCCTGTTCTGCTTGATCTTATAGACCGGGAAATGAAAGCAGAGTTCAACGTTGTGCTCTCGACCGCCGAGATTACTGGCGGCCTGAGGGTCAAGACGCTTACGACTCAAGCAGGTGAGTTGCCTCTGATTCCGGAATGGGCCCTGGGATACACCGGCGTTCCGGGTAGCGGTACGGCGGTACTTCCTTGCTACATCGTCAGCGAAGACCTCATCGAGTACCACTGGCTCTCGGATCCTAATCCACGAGTTTTCCAGTTGGGCTTGCTGGGATCGCTGGCCTCGCAGTTAGTGGTGGTGAAGTTTGGCGCTCCGGTTGTAAAGGGTGCGTCGTACGCTCACTACGAAGTAAAAGTCAATCGCTAGACAGTTGTCGCTGGCTTTTCCAAGTCCTGGCTTTCCATCTTTTTAAAGGTTGAGGGCCAGGCAAGTTTTTGGAGCACAGGAAACTCTTATGAACTATCTCGATGTTTCGGAATACGAGCTATACGGTCTTGAAGCAACCACCCCGGCTTCGCTTGTTGCCGGCGCCTCCAGTCTGATTGATGCTCACTGCCGGCGCTCAACCCTCGGGGTCGCGCAATATGAAGAGCGCTTGCGGATGGCTCCCGACCGCAACACCGTGAGAGTCACTTATTTGCCGCTGGCAGTTGTCGCTCCGGCGACAACCCCGATTGTGTCGGCAAGAGGACGGTATTGCATTCCGCGCAGAGGAGAATGGCCGTTCGACGACATCAGGTTGGATGTCGCGTTGATGTTCGGATTACCAGGTGTGTGGACGGATATCTCCGCGCCGGCTATCGACTTTTTCGCCGCAACCGGCGAACTCACCTTGCCGATGAATATCGTCGGCTTATGGTTTAGCGAAGTAGATCTGGTTTACACGGCGGGCCTGAGTGTGATTCCAGATCCAGTTAAGTTTGCTTGCGTTCAGATTGTCCGCAATGCGCAATCAACTCCCGCGCTGAACGTAAAAGCCGGGCACCTCGACCGAATGGTGATGCAGTATTTCTCAGACACTCTCCTGGACCAAACCGTGATTGCAATGCTCGCGCCGTACGTTGCGCAGAAGGTGGGTTGACATGACTCTCAATGGCATTAGTGGGGCTGCGGTGGTGCGTGCCGCGGATTCAATGTTGTATGCGATGGGGGGCACCGAGATCAGCGTCATGTTTCCTTCACTGACGTTGCCGGATGATCCCAGCGCACAACTGGGCCTGGTTGATCCGGGGGTTGAAGAAGTGCCGTTTTCGCCCGTGGTTGTGCGAATTCTTGAGGCTGGTAGCGCTGGCCCACGCCGGAGACTGGAGTTCTTGATTTCCGGCGCGACAGTGACGGAGGAATTGAGTTCGCGGAATGTCGCTACGGCTGAAGCTCTCTTCGCGAATGCGTTGGGAATCATTTATCAGGGCGATTTGCTGCACATCGAGAACGTTGTAACCGAATACTTTGCCGACGCGGCGTACTTGTGCCGCGTATTGGCTGTGGAGTGAAAGAGGCTTCAGCTATTGGCCTTGGCTTTTAGCTAACTCCAACCTCGACACAATCCCAGACTACCGAAGCACCTCCCAGGCAAGAGAAGTGAAAAGGAAGTGCTAAGAGCTTAGGAGCTAAACCTACCTTATGCAATTTACCAAAGACAGTTTCTATATGGCGCTTTTGCAACGCTTGATTTCACTCAATCCGCAACGTGTCGTCACCCTCAATGGCACAACGAGGCCGGCGGTGATCGTGGCGGAAAACGAGCTGATAGTTCCGGTCGAGCCCTTGCCGGATGCTTTTTATCTGGAATGGGGAGCCGCGCGGGTTGTGAAAAGGCAAGTAGGCAACCGGCCGCTCATGACAATGGAGTGCGTGATTTCACATCACACATTTGGAACGGTCAATAGTGGAGTAGACCGTGGCCGCACACTAAGTGCCCTCGATATGGAGCTGATGAGTATTACGCAGCCAATGTGGACGTCCAAACGGGATTTTACGCAATCTCCGAGCGTTGACCTCGGGACAAAAATTTCTTGGACCGAGCCGGCTTTGGGGAAAGTCTCAGGCACCCACGCTCTTAAGAATGACGGACTGCCGCGCGGAACGGAAGGAATACGGCTGGAGCGCAGCGCAACCGTCAATGTGTTTTTCTTTTCGGAGGTCAATTTCTTATGAGTACAGCGCCGCTACGAACCGCGATGGTCCCCGTCACCCGACGGATGCGTGCGTACTTTGCGCCGCTGAATCGAAACACCGGCGCTCCCAGCATTTTTGATCCAGGGCTGTACGGATTGTTTCTTCTGGATTCACCGCCCGCCCCATGGCTCGATCTGGGATGGATAGACAGCTTTCAGAGATTCTGCCGAACGACGACGGAACCGTTGCGGGCTGGCCCGCAGGGTGCTCCCTCGGGACTTTATCGTGGCCCGATTGACGTTCGAGTGGAATTCGAATTCCGCGAGTGGGGCAAGTTGCAAATGGCCTTAGCGGGGGGATCAGAACACATGAATGTTCTGGCATCGCTCGCAAATGCAAGTCCGCAACCCTCCGGTGGAATTCCAATCGCTGCGGCTGCTGTTCTTTCGGGCTCGACCGCCAGTCAAATTGTTCTTGGGGTGGGCGCGGTGAATGCATTTGACATCGGCGACATTGTCGCAGTGGACGATGATTACCAACAGCAGACTGGTTACGTGGGCAGCGGGATTGCAGGAGCGTATGTGAGCAATCCGGTGGCTGTGAATCGTGATCCAAATTACATTCGACGAGTCACTTTTAACCTGGGGCGCGTGGTGCAAACGACTGCCACCTCGCTTCTCCTGGCCCAGCCTCTGTTAGGAGGCACGCCATCCGCACTGGCGGGAGCACAAAAAGTAATTGCTTTTGTAGATCGTGAAGGCGGATCGTTCTTTCAGGAATGGTCGGCGTTGTTTGTAGCCGAGGAAGAGTCCGGTGGGCGGGTGTGCTTTCATTACCCCCGGCTCAGTCCTACAACATCCATTCAAACCTCCATGCGGTTGGGGCTCAATACTTCAGCGCAATCCGGTATAGCCAGGGTATTCCACCGCGAAGAGGAAGTAGAGATCGCAAATCCAATCTCATCGCTGGCACTGCGCGCGGCATTTCAAGCGATGCCGCATACTGATGAAAACGATGGTCAATCCGCAGTGTGTTACCGAAGTTATTTTCCTGCATCCATGGCGGCGGTGTACTAAACAATTGGATTCATAGCGGATCATAAAGATTGGGACTGACGCGGTCTCAACGGAGTTAAGTGCTCCAGGCACTCTACTGGCTGAAATTATTTAAACATCTTCCTAAAACTTATTGCTCAGAGTTGGCCGTCAATAGCCCGGTTAGCGGCCATTGTGTCAATCCGAAACAACCGAAGTTTGCGATGAGGTCGGATCTTACAGAATCAACATGAATCTAAAAATTGACAATCTCGATGGCCTCGGCCCGATTGACTATTCCCCTGCAATTGATGGTGCACAGTCTCCGCAAGTGCTCCGCAAACTCAATCAAGCAGCGGAACTTCACGTCAGCTTATTAGCGAATGCGCCGACTTTTATTGTACCGGCACTGGGTGCGCGGGTTACGTTGGGGAAAATAAACGGACAGGACGTTTTTAGCGGCTATGTGATGCAAAAACCAGAGTTCGAGTACCTGGGATGGGGGGAGCATGGGCCTGCGTACCGTTACATCGTGATCGCGCAGAGCGATGAATTTCTGTTGGACGAAAAGCCGGTCCCAGTGCGGTGTCCGTTTGTAAACCGAACCGGTGGCGATGCGCTGCGGCAACTGACGCAGGGCGTAATGCCAGGTGTATTCGACACGACGGGTGCGGAAGACGTGGACACACTCATTTGGTATGCGTCTGATCCGCAGAAGAAATGGTCACAACAAGCCGCGGAAATTGCGGCCATAGTTCGCGCCAGCTATCGGGTCATGAACGGAACGTTAATCTTTTCGCCGATCGCGACAACGATTTATGCTCTGAACGAGACCGACGAAAACTTTTCACCGGAAGGATTAAAACTGCAACCCGTAAATGGCTGGGTCAACGACTTGACGGTAATTGGACAAGTTGAGCCCCAAGCTTATGTCAAAGACTACTTTATTGGAAATGGACTAACCCTCAAGTTTTATCTATCGCAGGCTCCCTTCCAAAAAAGCAGTAAGACACTATTTGATGAGGAATACCTCACGCCGGTGCTCGATCCGACGCGCTGGCTTGTGATTGATCCCACAAGCGCAGTAAGCGTCAATGCCGGTTTGTTGGAGATTGCTGGGGGAGAAGGCGGAGACGGAGCGACTATTGTGGAGTTTGTGGAGAAGGTCGAACTGGGAGGAAGCACCACTATCCAACATGGCGATGTTCTTTTTGGAGCGCCGTCTTCGGGCATTGTCGGCGGACTCTATTCGGGAGCGATTGCGTCCGCTGGATGTTTGGCGGGGTTTCAGATAACCCCAAATGGAACCCAATCCAATATTCAGGCGCTAATCAGTGGTGCGCCGATTGGATCGCCATTAAGTACGACGACGGGACACCATTACATCTTTACTACTCGTTTGTATTCACTCGAAATATATCAGCGTCAACAGATATTTCATTCGTCAGCGCACCCCGCCGGAAATGGAGTGGGCGGAGCAATGACCAATGCAGGAGTCCGCATCGTACTCGAAGTGCAGGACATTGACCCCGCCAATCCGGCAACGTTGATCGCGCCTTCGATCGTATTGTTTGACGGAGTGGTTTCACCATCCTCTGACTTCTGTTCGTATGCCTTGGTTAACTCGATGAACATGCAGTGCTCAATCGCATTCACAAGGCTTATACAAGCAATTGATACAGAAGTTCGCAGTGCCTTGCCCGGGCAAAGTTACGTTACACGATTAGTAGGAGCGATGTCTGAAGGAGCCGAATGCAACACATCAAGTTCCGAGCTGACATTCTTTACTGAGTACGTTCCGGCGCCAAATCAAGCAATCACGGTTCGCTACCGCAGTCACGGACAAGCGATAGCCAGGGTCACGAACCCGGCCAGCATCGCAGCCGAGTCTCGAGGTAATGACAATGGCTTGCATGGAACAGTGCTTCATGTGAAGGATCCGATTCCGCGCACAGCCGCCGACTGCGAAAATGCAGCTTTGGCAATGCTGGATGACCTGATCGCCCCGGCATGGACCGGGGAATATGCCACGTGGAGCGATTTTCTACCTGGGAACGCGGCTGATATTTTCCCGGGTGACGCCTTAAGCATAAATATTCCTTCGCGTTCGGCAACATTTCAAGCCATTGTGCGAGAAGTGAACATCGAGGTAAAAGACCTGGCCAGCGAGCACAGCGTCTACAAGATTACGTTCGCTAATGACGCCGCCAAGAGTTTGGCCTTCGAATTTAACTCTGCAAAAATCGCTAGCGCCCTAACTGTCACAGCTATCGGCAATACGCAGGTGGGATCAGTTTTCCTGGTGGATCTCACGGCTGCGGAAATTACCAACACTTCCTCAACTACAGTTACCATTGACGCGGGCGCGGCCCCTATGGCGGGAGGGGGAATTGAGGTTCGATGGAGCGACGCAGGATGGGGCCAGGGCAATGACAGAAACCTGGCAGGGCGATTTAACAGTCAGGTGTTCACACTGCCCCGTTTGTCACGCGTACAAAATTATTTCTTGCGCCTGTATGACGCGTCTGTCCCGCCGAAATATTCGCGTTATTCGGCGGCTCTGCACCTTGACTATCCGTTATGAAAAATGAAGAAGACAACTCGTGTGGTTACGCACATCAGAGCAGCGCAGGACGACAGCAGCCGCTCGTAGTGCGGGTTACTGACAACGATTTTCAGCGAGACGTCCTTGAAAAGCTCGGGCGACTAGAAGCAAAGATGGATATGCTTTTCGGCGGAGGACAACCGGGACGGATGAAAAATGCCGAAGATCGAATCGTGATTTTAGAGCGAAATGACATAAAACGTAGTGTTTATGACCGTTTGCTGAATGCGGTGATCACGGTTGCGATCAGCGTCGCCATTGCCATGCATGACCGGCTGGGAATTAGATAGCATTGGGAACGCCCAGTTCCCAGACCTCAGTATCCCTTCCAAATTTCTCTACAAAATAAAGGCTAATTATAAGGAGCAGGTCATGAACTTCTTGTCTACGCTATTGCAAGGAATATCGTTCGTTCCGGCAATAGTGAGCGGAATAGAAAATATTTTCGGAGGGCGTCCCGGCATCGAGAAAAAGAATACAGCGTTATCGTTTTTGGAGGCCGCGTTGTCAATGGGAGACGCGGTAGCAAGCCGGCAAATCGTTGACGACGTCAAATTTAGGAACGGACTTGGACAAATAATTAACGGAGTGGTCGAATGCCTTAACGCCTCGGCATGGGCAAAGCCGGCGAGCCCAGCAAAGGCCACAGTATAAAAGACTGTCGCTTACAACTTCTTTGTGGAACTCTGGATATTGCCGCGGAATGTTGGCAGACGCAGCAAGCTGCGTCTCTACCATTGGTCCGCGCCAACCTAACCGACTTCCTCGGTCCAGTTTTCCAGCGTTTTCTTGACCAGCGCCATAAATTGGTCCGCGACTGCTCCGTCAATTACACGATGATCGTATCCAAGTGTGAGGTGAACGAGCGATCGGATGGCGATGGAATCGTTCCCGTCTTTATCAGTTACCACGACCGGCGCTTTGGCGATGCCGCCAACCCCCATAATTGCGGAGTTCGGCTGATTGATAATTGGCAAGCCAAATACGGCGCCAAATTGTCCCGGGTTAGTGACGGTGAAGGTTGACCCCTCGACATCTTCGGGCTTCAGTTTCTTGGAACGGGCGCGCTCGCCTAAATCACTAATGCCACGCTGCAATCCGAGAAAGTTGAGATCGCCGGCATTCTTCAACACGGGAACGATGAGCCCCCAATCCAGCGCGACGGCGATTCCTACATTCACGTTGCGATGATAGCGAATGCCATCGCCTTCCATTGAGGAATTAACAATCGGGAATTGCTGCAACGCAATGATCACCGCGCGAACAAAGAATGGCATGAACGTAAGGCGCACGCCATTGCGCTGCTCAAACGTGGATTTTGTTTTATTCCGCAGATGCACGATCGAGGTGATATCCACTTCGAACATGCAATGGACATGGGCGCTGGTGCGGCGGGACTCGATCATTCGTTGCGCAATAATCTTGCGCATTTGGGTTAACGGAACGAGATCACCGGGGATGGAAGCGACACTGCGTGCCGCCGGAGGCGCGTTTGTGGAAACACGTGTCGTGCTTGCATCTGATGGCGGTGCCTTCCGGTCGTGTCCCTCGATAAAGGCAAGAACATCCTGTTTAGTTATTCGGCCGCCGAGTCCCGTGCCAGGCACTTGAGATAGCTCTATGCTATGTTCGCGAGCCATCTTGCGAACCAGCGGCGAGGATCGGGTATGGCCATCTTCTTCGTCTCCCGCGGTCTCTTTTTCAACAGATTCAACAGACCCACGCGTCTCTTGCGTGGCGGGCGCTTCTTTCTTTTTCTCAGGCGGTTCCGGCTGTGCTTGTGCAGCCGATTTTCCCGGGCTTGCGGTAGTTGCCTCGCCGTCAGCGGCGATCGTTCCCACTACTGTGTTCACCTGAACCGTGGCGCCTTCGCTAACCTTGATATCCTGGAGTGTGCCGGACGCGGGTGCAGGAATCTCCGCGTCCACTTTGTCGGTGGAGATCTCAAACAACGGTTCGTCTCGTCGAATTTTGTCTCCTGGTTTTTTCAGCCACTTTGTAATGGTTCCCTCAACGATGGACTCTCCCATCTGAGGCATCACAATATCTATCGGCATAATTCCTTCCATGAGGTCTGGTAATTTAGAGGCCTCGCAAACCCTTCATTATATAAGGAAGCGTGCAGCTTATTTGCGGGACCGGTCACTTCATATGGTCACGCCCGCCGGCAGCGGGTGGCGGCGAAACTCCGTAGGCTTTTTTCCAGTAATCCTGCACGCCAGGGGAAAGCTTCTCAATGTGTGAGAGGAATGCGGTGACCTTCCATATGTCTTCCTCGCTCAAAGCTTTGCTCCACGAGGGCATGCCGGTATATCGCACGCCGGTGCGAACCGCATAGAAAATGTGCCATTCCGGATCGTGCAACGGGGCGAGTATGAGCTGAGGAGGCGGGGGGTAAAGCGATTTTTCCAGGAGACTTGGTTTGTTATCGAGTGTGCCGTGACATACGGCGCAGTTCATGGTGTAAATCTTCATCCCCTGGATCAGGTTGTCATCGGTCGGGGGTATTGGATTGCTGATCTGCGGTGCATGGCGATCCATCGAAGAATCCATTGCGCTCATCGCAATGCGCCGCTCAAGACTGGAAGGAACAGCATCCGCATTGGTGGGCATCAGGCCGAACGAAAGAAATGCTAGAGCGCCGAGAACAAGTACCAGCAGCGTCACGATGATCCCAAGGATAAACTTGCGCATTGAGTCTCCTATATTGCCACGGTCAGCCGGAAAGAGGTGCCTGAACAATTACAAACAAGCAGGCAGCGGCTTGGATATTGTAGTGCAGCAATCGCCAACGAGTCGTGCGTAATCCGTAACGACCAGGCTTACTCTTGGTTAATAAGCTTTCAGCCTGCGTGCTTCCCGAACCACATCGCTTACCTTGGGAAGAAAATATTCTTCTTGAGGAGGTGAAAACGGGACCGGCGTGTCCAAAGCCGTAATTCGGACGATGGGACCATCGAGGTCATCGAACGCTTCCTCGTTGATGATGGCGGCGAGTTCTCCCGCGATTCCTCCGGTGCGGACGTCTTCGTGAAGCAAAATCACTTTGTTGGTCTTGCGCACAGTCGCAACAATGGCATCCCGGTCGAGCGGCGACAAGGTTCGCAAATCTAAAATTTCGACTTCGATTCCGTCCTTAGAAAGGATTTCTGCGGCCTCGATCGCTATGTGCACCATAGCGGCATAAGTGACGATACTCAGGTCGCGGCCTTCACGGGCTATGCGCGCCTTTCCAAGAGGCACGATATAGTCATCGGCCGGGACATCATCTTTGATGCGGCGATACAGATATTTGTGCTCGAAAAAAATAACTGGATTATTGTCGCGAATGGACGCTTTGATAAGACCCTTCGCATCATAGGCGGTTGCAGGGCAAACCACCTTCAGGCCTGGTGTGTGCACGAAATACATTTCCGGGTTCGCGGAATGAAACGGACCGCCATGAACGCCGCCACCGGAGGGCCCTCGCAAGACCATCGGAACCGGAGCGCCCCACAAATAATGGGATTTTGCGACAAAGTTTTTGATCTGGTTGAAGGCGCAGGAGATGAAGTCGATGAACTGCATCTCGACCACGGGCCGCATCCCCATGTGCGACGCACCGGCCGCCGCGCCGACGAAGCCGGCCTCGGAGATCGGCGTGTCGATC
>PNAR01000005.1 GCA_003169715.1 Acidobacteriaceae bacterium
CGACATTTCCGCTTGTGATGACCATTCCGCCATTGCTGATACCGCCGCTTCCGATTGTCCCGATTCCCGAGGTGACTGCTGCTTGCGGACTGGCGTTGACTGACACGTTGGCGAGGAAAGTAACGACGATTGTGTAATCATCAGTGGCACCGCCGCTGCGGCATTCGATTGCGGGTGTCCCACTCAGCGGTAGATTGACGTCAAAACTGCCCGCGTTGCCGTGGGTCTTTCGAGAAACGGCGCTTTGCACAATCGGCGTGGATGGTTGCGCACAGTAGCTCCCGCCGGTGTTGAACTGGCCGCCGGCATCTAGGTTTAGCCCACCCCAGATAATCATCTCATTGCCGGTCCACACTGCGGTTTGAGACTCTCGAGCAACGGGTGCGTTCGCCGTCGTGGTTGGTGTCCAACTGTCTGTGCCGGGATCATATCTCCCACCAGTGTTGACGTCGGTGTTCGAGTATGATTCGCCCCCCCAGATGATCATTTCGCTACCGGTCCATACTGCCGTATGATCGACTCGGCCGGATACATTTGGGAAGCCCGTAGGCATCCAACTATCCGTGCTGGGATTGTATCTCCCGCCGGTGATCAAAGGGATCGAAGAACTGTATCCACCCCAGACAATCATTTCGCTGCCGGTCCACACCGCGCTGTGAGAGTCTCGCGGCAAGGGCGCGTTGCCGAGGCTGGTGGCGATCCAGCTGTCCGTGCTTGGGTTGTACCTGCCGCCGGTGCTCGTGTCATTGAACGTTTCATCTACTCCGCCCCAGACAATCATTTCACTGCCGATCCATACTGCCGTGTGAGCATATCGGCCGAGCGGAGCGTTCGCGAGGCCCGTAGGCGTCCAACTGTCGGTAGCGGGATTGTATCTGCCGCCAGTGTGCACGTAATTCATCCCATCAGTTCCACCCCAGATGATCATTTCGCCGCCGGTCCGCACCGCCGTGTGGGCCCATCGCGCGGCAGGCGCGTTCATGGTGCTGGTAGCCGTCCAAGCGTCCGTGGTGGGATCATATCGCCCCCCACTGTTCAAGAGGCAGTTACCAAAACATCCGTATCCACCCCAGACGATTATCTCATTCCCGGTCCATACAGCCGTGTGATTCACTCGCGCAAAAGGTGCATTGGCGGTGCTGGTCGCTGTCCAGGTGTCGCTGACCGGATTGTATCTACCGCCAGTATCCAAATCGCCGACCGGGTAGTTTCCCCCGCCCCAGACGATCATCTCGCTGCCAGTCCACACCGCCGTCTGCCCGCTTCGGCCGAGCGGCGCGCTGGCAATGGTCGTGGCCGTCCAGCTGTCCGTGCTGGGACTATATCTGCCACCGGTGTTCAAACTGTTCACGTGGCCGCCGTCCGAGTTGCCTCCGCCCCATATAATCATTTCGCTGCCGGTCCACACTGCGGTGTGGCCGTCGCGCGCGTCGGGCACGTTCACAATACTAGTAGCAGCCCAGGAGTTATCGGTGCAGTCCAGCGGAGCGCGGATTTCCGGGAGCTTGTAGGCATCGCCAATCTGGTAGGGCATGACCGTGGGGCGCGCTGTATCCCGTAGTTCTAAAGCGGGAGGGCGCGCCGAGCCGTCCCTACCTTTTGCGTGGTTGCTTAGCTCGCTAACAAGCCGCTCCGCCACGATTGGCCTCGCCAGGCACTCCGCGATGACAAAGGGATCATTGCCAAGCGCTGCGAAGAGTTCACTCAACACGTCGGGCTGTTTGCAATGACTGGCCATTCCCTCCATCTCAGTCTGAAGTTCGCTCGGAGTGATTGGCCGTTGCCATTCATCCGTTAAACGCTGCGACTTCCGCAGATAATCGCTGACCTTCCTTTCAACTTCCTCCAGCGAGATCACCGCATCGAGCGGCGGCTTAGATGCCGGGTTCTCCTTCGGCCAAATCCGATGCCGCCAATACACCTCTTCGATCGCTCGTTGATAGGCGACACGATCCGTTAGACAAAGCTGCCTGGGCTCAGAGGCCCGAGCCAGGTCTGTGGAAAATTTGGCGAACCGGCGAGCGCCATCCGCGTTCGAATTGAAACCGTCGAGCGCGAATTGCCCGCGCACCGCCGCTGCTAGTGATAGTAACAGCATCACCATCATGCCGAGAAGTTTCCGCACTCTTTTCATAGCAAGCACTTGAGGGGTGCGAATGTTTACCTCACTCGCGGTTCCACACGGCGGGAAGAGGGCGAGGTGCTTTGCTGGAGACGCCTAACGGACTTAGCGCACTGGCGATTGTTTCAAAGAGCGCAATGCGGGTAAAGCTTATTCTGTCGCAGAAACCCTTACGCAACAGAGCGGACGTGCTCCCACAACGGCTCTAAATCAGAATTGTCGAGCGCCAGCTGCCGGTAATCGGCGTCTTTCCTTGGGAGAAAAAGGTTACAAAAAACGGCTTGTGCTCAAACCTATCTCCGTTCGAGGTTAACGGCGCTCCTAAAGAGCAAACATCAACCCCAAACCAGAAAGAAAATCATGATAATCAAGAAACTTGAATGGCGTTCAGACTTCCGACAGTTGAACCCAGACCCACTTCCGGCAGAGACCCCTCCTCAGCTCTCCAGACTTCAGAAACAGTTCGTCGGTAGCGACGAATGGATCGAATACAAGAAAGGAGAAGTAATCAACGTCGAGGTGATGGGCGACGGTCGATTTCGGGATGTTGATAAGGATAGATACTTTCAGACCGATGACGAAAGGCACTACCGGATTTGATTCAGTCTGGAATCTCGATCTGATAAGTTATAGAAAATGGAATGTTCTTTTTTCGCATGCGTGGAGGCAACCTGCGTCAGGCGTCGAACCGCGTTTCGCTATAGGCCGAGGTCGTACACCTCAACCGCGCCGACGCCACTGCCGCCGTTCACTCCTGCAAGCAGCGCCGTGTAAAGACCCGGCGAGAGCGTCGCGGCTATGCCAGACTCCAGAGTGCTGCTCGGTGCCAGTCCCGCAGCGATCAAGTCCGCGGCTTGAGTGGGGTCATCCTGCCAGTCGTTATCGGCGATCAGGAGCGCTCCATTACT
>PNAR01000147.1 GCA_003169715.1 Acidobacteriaceae bacterium
TGACTTGTGGCACCGATCTCAAGGTGTATCAGCGCGGCTATCATGCGCGGATGATCGTTCCGCCTGCACTGTTTGGGCATGAGCTGGCCGGTGTGATTGAAGAAGTCGGCGACGGTGTTCGCGGATTCAAGAAGGGGATGCGAGTCGTCGCGCTGAATTCCGCTCCCTGCCAAATGTGTTTCTACTGCTCGAAACATCAGGCGAACCTCTGCGAAGACTTATTGTTCAACAATGGCGCTTATGCGGAATACATACGCATCCCCAAGAGAATCGTCGAAATTAATATGCTGGCGATTCCTCCACATGTGAGTTTTGAAGAAGCAGCAATGGTCGAGCCCCTGGCCTGCGTGTTGCGAGGTTTACATGAGACGGGTGTGGAGATCGGCGACACCGTCACCGTGATCGGCGGCGGCCCGATTGGGCTGATGTTTGTGCAAGTAGCGAATGCTGTGGGATGCAATGTTATTTCTGTAGTAAAGCGGGACTCGCAAGTTCTTGCGGCCAAGCACATGGGCGCTCATGAAGTTGTACAAATTACCAAAGTAAAAGACCCGGTTGACGCCGTGCGGGAGTTGTCACCTGAAAAGCGCGGCAGCGATGTCGCGATTGAAGCCGTAGGCCGTCCCGATGCATGGGAGTGGGCGATTGACATGGTCCGAAAGGGCGGCACCGTCAACTTTTTTGGCGGATGTGCCAGCGGGACCAAGGTGCAGCTGGATACAAATCGCCTCCATTATTCTGAAGTTACATTGAAGGCGACATTCCATCACACGCCGGAAACCGTGCGTAAGGCCTTCGCATTGATCGCGGAAAAGAAAATTCGATCCAACGATTACATTACGGGCGAAGCGCCGCTTTCGCGGTTGCAGCAAGTTCTTCACCACATGCTGAATCGCAACGGCGACATCAAGACCGCGATCATTCCGGGCCATTGATTCGACGAGAGTCTGGATCGCCAAAACTTATACGGAACCGTAGTGCGGTCCTTCAAAGCAGCACCGCAGGAGACGCGTTGAGCCTGTCATCCATTGCTGATAATGAGTCCCGAGTTGACGCCAGCAGCGCCGCCCAGTCTGGATGGGAGCGCCTTCCCGCCGAATATGCCATCCCAAATCAGCCGCCTTCGATAGAAGAATCGCAGCAATATTGCCGCCATTTGGCGCAATCGCATTACGAGAATTTTTCGGTAGCGTCCTGGTTTCTGCCTCGGAGTGTGCGCCAGCATTTCTACAATGTGTATGCTTACTGCCGCATATCCGATGACCTCGGAGATGAAGTTGGTGATACGCGCCTATCATTGGAGCTGCTCGATCAATGGGAGGCGGAGCTTGATGCGTGCTACGGCGGGTCTGCGCGGCATCCTGTCTTTATAGCTTTGTCGGAAACCATTCGTATATTCGACATACCGCGACGTCCGTTCGCCGACTTACTCCAGGCCTTCCGGCAAGACCAGACAGTTAACCGCTATCCGACATTCGAGGATGTCCTGGGCTACTGCCAGTATTCTGCAAATCCGGTTGGGCATCTTGTGCTGTATCTGTGTGGCTATCGTGATGCAGAACGGCAATCGCTCTCAGACTACACTTGCACCGCATTACAATTGGCGAACTTCTGGCAAGATGTGAGCAGGGATTACGCCAAGGTCAGGATATATCTTCCGCTTGAAGACCTCAGCCGATTTGGCGTAACGGAGGCAGACATCCGCGATTGCAAGAACGGCGCCGCGTTCCGCGAAATGATGCGCTTCGAAGTGGAGCGCACGCGAGATTGGTTCCGGCGCGGATATCCTCTCATCGGCAAAGTGGATCGAGAACTCGCGATTGATCTGGAACTCTTCACGCGCGGTGGCGAAGAAGTCCTGAATGCAATCGAGCGTCAGAAATATTCCGTTCTCGGAAGGCGTCCGGCAATTTCCAAAGCGCGCAAGCTAGCATTGCTGGCTCGCGCCGTGGTAGGCAAGGTCATATGAGCACTGTCCTGCGGCAGATGCCGACGTACGCAGCCCCGAGCGCGTCACAACTCGCGATGGCCTATTCCGTTTGCCGTGGCATCACTCAGAAGCGAGCGAAGAATTTTTATTATGCATTCCTGGTTTTGCCGCGTCACAAGCGGCAAGCCCTATGCGCGGTTTACGCATTCATGCGCAGGTGCGATGACCTGACCGATGACGTTAGCCTGCCGCAAACGGAGCGACGGCAGAAACTCAGCGAATGGCTCAATGCTTTCCATCGCACTTTGGCAGGCGATCTGACGGATGATCCGATCCTGCTGGCACTCACCGATGCACAGCATCGCTTCAACATCCAAATTGGATGGCTCGATCAGCTGGCGTACGGTACCGAAATGGATGTAATGCCGTCTGGCGCTCCCGACGCTGGTGGTTTGGCCGTGAGTTACCGCACATTTGAAGACCTTCGCCTCTATTGTTATCGGGTCGCTTCGGTTGTTGGCCTGGTGTGCATTCGCATTTTTGGATATCGCGATCCTGCGGCGGAATCGCTGGCCGAACGTTGTGGGCTTGCCTTTCAACTCACTAACATCATTCGCGATGTGAAAGAAGATGCGGCGATGGGACGGGTGTATTTACCGGGAGAAGACCTTGTCCGATTTGGAGTTTCTGCGTCGCAACTCGTATCGGCTACCGATCCGACTCCTTTCCGCCCCTTGTTAGCGATGGAAGCCGAGCGCGCACGAGAATATTACAAAGCGGGAGAAGACCTGATTCCGTACATTGATGAAGATAGCCGGCCAGCGCTGTGGGTTCTGCTAACCATATACGAGCGTTTGCTCGAAAGAATTGCCAGCCGTGGCTTTGATGTGTTTCATAACAAAATCAGCCTCAGCACTCGCGAGAAGCTCGTGATTCTCGGGAAGGGCTTCGTGAAGCGTCTCGCTTGAGTAACGAACCGTCACCGCCTGCGCCCGCCTTGGAGTCTCGACGAAAGATTTTCGCAGACTCGCCCGCGAAAGTCGCCATCATAGGCGGAGGACTGGCTGGACTCGCCGCTGGCACGGCCCTCGCAGAGAGCGGATTTCAAGTTACCATTTTCGAGAGGCGTCCTTATCTCGGCGGGCGTGCTTCCTCTTATCAGCATCCCGGAACCGGCGAGATCGTGGACAACTGTCAGCATGTCCTCCTGGGCTGCTGCACAAATTTGGTGCGCTTTTATGAGCGCCTCGGCGTGCAAGACAAAATTCGCTGGTACGATCAGCTGACTTTCCTCGAACCAGGAGGACGCGCCTCGATTCTCAAGCCCTCCCGTTTACCTGCGCCGTTCCACATGGCTCCAGCTTTTCTTCGGGCCGCCTGCCTGAATTTAGCCGACAAATTGGCAATCGCCTTTGCAATGATGATGCTGATTCCGAAGAGTCCACGCGACAAAGGCAAATCGTTCCTCAGTTGGCTGCGCGAACATCATCAGACGGAACGGGCGATTGAACGTTTCTGGAAAACGGTTCTCGTGAGTGCATTAAACGAAGATTTGGATCGCGTATCCGTCCCGTATGCCGCGCAGGTGATTCGAGAATCTTTTCTGAAATCAGCGGCCGCAGGCCGCATAGGCGTTCCGTCGGTTCCACTGACGGAGTTGTACGGTGTGGCGGGGGAATACATTCAAGCGCGGTGCGGAGAAGTCCGAGTGCGCGCGAGTGTTGACTCATTTCAACCGCAAGCCGATGGGGTGAGGCTATTCGCGGGTGGAAGCGAAATGATTTTTGATTTCGTAGTTTCGGCGGTACCTTTTGATGCTTTGTCGAAGATATTGCCTCAAACTTCGGATGCCGAACCTCTGCGGAACGCGCTGGCAAGGTTTGAAACATCTCCGATTACGGGCATTCATCTTTGGTTTGACCGGCCGATTACGGATCTCGATCACGCTGTTTTGCTCGATCGTACGATTCAATGGATGTTTCATAAGTCAAAGCTGCTCGGCAAAAGCGCTGACACCCCTGGCAGCTATATAGAGTTGGTCGTTAGCGCATCGAAGAGTGTGATAAATAAGTCTCGTGCCGAAATTACTGACATAGCGGTAAGAGAACTGCGCGAGTTTTTCCCGCAGGCTAACAACGCAACTTTGGTAAAGTCCACGGTGATCAAGGAAGTTCATGCGACTTATTCGCCACTGCCTGGCGCGGATGGTTACCGTCCCAGTCCGCAGACAATCTGGCCCCGTGTTTTCCTGGCTGGAGATTGGACCGCGACGGGCTGGCCCGCGACAATGGAAGGTGCGGTAAGAAGCGGCTATGCCGCAGCCCAGTGCGTAACCCTGGCGTCGCGGCCGGAAGCGCCGAAGTTTGTGGTTGACGATCTGCCCTCGTCCGGGCTCATGAAATTATTCGAGTGAGCTAAGATTCATGGTTGTACTGAGAGATGTGTTTGAATAAACTCTCGTCATCTTCAGCCTGCTGGCTGGTACTTTCCGATCATGCAAACCGATACGCCTCGTGATTCTCCGATGCCGGTATGGAATCGAGAGTCCATCATTGAGTTATTGACGCGTGAGGTCGAGAGAAGTGAATCTTCCGGAGCCAACTTAGCTGTAATACTGGCGGGACTCGATCAGCCAGGTACAAACCGTCAAGCCGGAGA
>PNAR01000049.1 GCA_003169715.1 Acidobacteriaceae bacterium
GTCGTCAAGCGCTGGGACGACCTCGTCGTCGAAGTCGACCACCAATTCGTTCCGATGAGCCAAGCGCGGTCGCTGGAGCGTAAAGCATTGGGCGACACGTTGCGCTATGAGGTAGCGCTTGGTGCTTTCGAGGATGCCGTCCGCGATGCGGCTGTCGCATGGGCGGCCTCGCTCGGCCTCCTCCGGACGAGAGTCAACGAATCAAAAGAGGTCGTCATCGTGCCGACCGGCGACGGCGTCCCCATCACGTTGTTGGACGTGACCAAACCCTTGCGGCAACGTGACGAAGCGTTGTTCGACTGGCTCCCGGAGGGCTTGACCAAGTCGATCTCCAAACCATTTCCCATGTCGATTTACATTACCCACTATCCGTCCTCCGGACGCCTCCTTACCGTCATGCCGGACACTGCCGCCATCCGGCGCGTTCGGGCCGGTATGCGCCGTCCGGCGCTGAAGCCGCGTACGCGCCGGAAGATATCGAATTTCCCGTGTCGTCTGACTCCGTACTCGTCTGGTCGATTGGCTAGCGGACACGTCGGCAATTCCGTCATTGCCCGTTGCGAGTGACGCGGCCGCTGCGCCATTCCCTGCGTAAGCAAGAGGAAGCGCGGTTCGCCGCAAGCATCGCAAGCCCCATGGGCGTCATGAACCTTGGCCTCTGCCGTCTCGATACTTCTCAAGACAAACAACTAATCTGCGGGCCGTACAAGCGCTCGCAAAGGGCGCATTGGCAAAAGACGTTACGGCGAATTTATTAGGCCGAACCTGTACGCTATGACTGCTTAAGTATTTTCAAGGAGCGTAGCTTCGACGGTGATCATGCTTGCCGTAAGAGTTTTACTGGCCCTCATGCCGGTCTCATTCGGTCACACGGTCGTCGTGTTATCGATGGTGCCGCTCCTAAACTGCGGGGGGTCTTTTATTCCGGTTCCATAGGCCGGTCGCTGACGTTCGGACGAATGGTTGATACAATTTAGCTTAAAATACCGTTCTACATTCATTGTGGACAACACGCCCGAAACTCGGCCAGTGGAGACGATCTGCCTTCCGGCGGTAAACAGCGAAGCAATCTCACAAGCGTTTCGGGCATTTGCCGCTTTGCCGAAGCTCGTAGAGCTGCTCCACAGGCAAAGCGAGGAGATTTTGGCGATAAGAAAAGAAGTGATGGCCATGCGCGAAAATCAACATCAGCCTTCCGATCGACCGGAAGGCTATATTGATCCGAAAACTCTTGCCGCCATGAAATACGTGACGGTCAAGCAAGCGGCATTTTTGCTGAACATGAGCGCAAAGAGCGTCCGGAGGTTGATCGAGCGAGGGCTTCTTAAGCCGAGCCTCGGACTGCGGCGAAAACTCATCCCGGTGGAGGACATCGACGCTTATAAGAAGCTCACACTTTAGTCAATTGCAGCTGCCTGTACTCGGCTTCGTTTTCTGCGATGACTTCCGAATACGTGGTGATGATAAGGTGGTCGTTATCGACTACAAAGTTTCGGTTTCACGCAGCTTCCATTGCCATTCTTAGAGGGCCTTCCTTCCACAGCATACGAGCTGAGCAGTGAAGGGAATGCCGCTCGCGACTATGGGTTTGGCGTGGCCACCACCGATCCTGCCTGCGGCAGCATATTCTTCACCCAGCCGACTGACTTCGTTGTCAACGTCACCGGCGTGCTATTGTAGTGGAAGGTGATCGTCGTCGTGCCCGCCGTGTACATAACGCTGTCCGCCGCAATGCCATTCACTGTTAAATCGCCTGCCTTGGTGAACGTTTTCGAAGTAGTTTAGTGCCAATCATAATTGATCGCCGGACGGTGCCGTCAGTGCCATTCTTTCAGCCATCTCCGCGCTGAATTCGAAACGCAGATGACCGTATGTCTTTGCCACTAGAACACCCCCATCTTTATGTCCCAACCATTCGGCAATAACCTTAAAGTTGATTCCCTTCTCGATTGCATTTGATGCGAAAAAGTGCCGAAGCGAGTGAACGGTGAAATCTCGTAGCCCCGTTCGCGCACAAGCGTTGTGAATCGCCCCGCGAGGCGACTGGAGATTGAAGAGCTTCGCGTTAGAGGAGGGAGGAATTCTCTTTTCGAACATTCGCCCTAACAAGTCTCGGAGGTCAGGAAAAAGCGGAATACTGCGCTCTTCGAGATTTTTGGTTCCTAATTCGCCGCCAGTGATGAGAAGCGTGCGATTTTCGAAATTGATATCCCGCAGTTTAACTTCTCTCGCTTCACCAACTCGCATCCCGCTATATGCAAGGAATTCCACCATGTCCGCTGCTCCGGACGCCACGGCTTTGGGCGCGCCTCTCAATCCGGCAACAAGCGTGAAAAAATCTTGCCGACTGGGGATTTCAGGAGTGCCCTTCGGTTGTTTTCTGCGTTTGAATTTGTCGGCGTCGTTGTCGAGAAGAATCCCTCGTTCACAGGCGCTCCGAAAAATTATTTTAAGAGTTTCGAGTTCGATGTTGTGACTACGTGCCGAAAGATTGCCTCCCCTCTTTCGTCTCCATTCATCAATTTGGGAATACTCGACGGATTTCATTAGCACGCCTTTGAAGAATGGACGCAGACCCACCAAAGCAACGCGCCTCCTGTCCCATGACTTCGGCTTCATGCCCGACTTGATTGATTCTAGCCAAGTGTCCGCAAATTCCTCGAAACGAACATTTCCCTTGCCCCTGCCGTGTAATCGGCCGGTCTTGGCGCGAAGTTCCGCGAGACGCCTCTTGGCCAATTTCACGTCATCGGTCTTAAGGGAACGCTTAATCTGCTTGCCCGATACCTTGATTATCGCAAAGTACGCATTGTTACCAGTGCGGTATAAACATTCACCAACTCGTTTCAGTTCCTGCGACTTGTTCGCCACAAACCACTTTCGGATTACTTAATAGGATTACAAGTAAATAATTATAGTGTGTCGATATGAGTTATAACATTCTATCAATATGTCACTTAGGAGGGGTGGTCGAGCGGTTGAT
>PNAR01000319.1 GCA_003169715.1 Acidobacteriaceae bacterium
TCGATGTCGAATACGATCTCTCGCAAGTCTTCTTTATCGCGACAGCGAATGTCATGCACACGATTCCGCCCGCCCTCCAGGACCGCATGGAAGTTCTGCGTCTACATGGATACACGGAGCAGGAAAAAGTCGAAATCGCCAAACAATTCCTGGTGAAAAAGCAATTGGCTCAGGCAGGATTAACCGACAAGAACATAAAATTCAGCACCGAAGCTCTCACGTCTTTGATCGGCTCTTACACTCGCGAGGCTGGCGTTCGCAATCTTGAGCGCGAAATCGGAAACGTATGCCGCAAAGTCGCTCGCAAAGTCGTCAAAGAAGGCCAAACCTATAACATTGCAATCACCGGGGAGAACGTCAATGACTTCCTCGGCGTCATTAAATTCCGCGACACGCTCGCTCATGAGCGCAGCGAAGTGGGCCTAGTCACGGGCCTTGCATGGACTGAAGTCGGCGGCTCAATCCTCAGCACCGAAGCCACCGTTGTGGATGGCAAGGGAAAGCTGATCCTCACCGGCAAACTCGGCGACGTGATGCAGGAATCTGCACAGGCCGCGATGTCTTACGTGCGCTCGCGCGCCTCGCGCCTCGGCTTAATGCGCGACTTCTATCGCAGTATTGATATTCACGTACACGTTCCCGAAGGCGCCATTCCGAAAGATGGCCCGTCGGCGGGCATTACCATTGCCACGGCAATTTCCAGCGCATTAAGCAAGATTCCCGTCCGTCGCGATCTAGCCATGACCGGCGAGATCACACTTCGCGGCAAAGTGCTTCCCATTGGCGGTCTCAAAGAAAAACTTCTCGCGGCTCATCGTGCTGGACTATTCGAAGTCATTCTCCCTAGGGACAACGAAAAGGACTTAGCCGAAGTCCCAGAAAACCTGCGCACTGCAATGAAGC
Source organism: Acidobacteriaceae bacterium (assembly GCA_003169715.1). Taxonomy (GTDB): domain Bacteria; phylum Acidobacteriota; class Terriglobia; order Terriglobales; family Acidobacteriaceae; genus PALSA-188. The sequence continues at coordinate 904 of PNAR01000319.1, forward strand.
TGCATTTCGTAGACACCATGGACCAGGTCCTCGCCGTCGCTCTCGAGCAGCCGCTACCCGAAATGGCGATACCATCTGTCGGCGTAGAGGGCACGCAGCCAATTACTCCTCTACCCCCTCCAAACGAAGCGCCAGCAACCCATCAGTAAGACGGGCGTGTCTGCCGATTCCCTTCTCCAAATATGTGAAAAGTGGAGGCACCTCCTTTCTCCGACGTTTATTTCTTTGAAATCACTTCGCGGAAAATGTGCCAGGCTTCGCGATATGGCTCGTATTTCGTGGTGCGTTTGCCGCACGTAAATATACTGATGCCTCCCATTTTCAGAAAGGCGTCCGTAGGAAATATGTACCAGACGTTTTCAGGCACGATGTAGGCGACCAGGATGTCTATTTCGTCGGCGGTGTAATTATCGCGATAGCGGGTACGTCCACCATCAATGTGGTAACCCCCGCCGTAGCTTTTGGAGACACTATGAGCGGATTTGACCTGGACGCGAAATATGCGTCCTTTGACGTCAACGATGAAGTCATAGCGTTCACTGTCTCCCCACGGCTTAGAGATACCAAAACCCAAGGCAGTGACTTTGCTTAGGAAGGCGGCTTCAGCCATTTCTCCCAGACGTTTCGTTTCTTTCTTAAGGTTGGTTCTGCGGGGTGGTTTTAAAGGCGCTGCTTCGGGGTCGTTGCCGATTTTTTGTTCTATGGTCTGTTCGTCAGTTTCTTCCATGGTTTCCGATCTTATTCGCTCCAAATTCAGGGCATAAAAAAAGACGCGACACCCGTCTTTGGGACGGAGCCTGCGTCTTTTTTTAATCTACTCTTTAAGGATAGCAGGTTGGATAGGGTAAATGCGCCACGTGTGGACGAATTATTTCTGCAATTGAATCATACGGTTAGCCTGAAAGGCTCATGTTTTAGGTCTTGACAAGAATTTTGGGGTTTCAGGAAACTGCGGCGCGTTCGTGGTTCAGTTTGAGAAGCCGTTCGAGGATTTCGGCGTCGGTTAGGGTTGAGGGCCAGCCGTAGGCGGCGAAGACGGCTTCGTCCAGCTTGCGGTGAGCATCGGCGAGCCAGGTTGGACGGTCGTTATAAAGATTGGTCAGCGTGCGCGTTCTCAATTCTTCTGTGCCAATTCCGGGAGGGTTTAGCCAGGCATCGCGCTTGGAAACCAATTCGCGCGCGGCCTCTGCGATGGCCTTGACCAGCGGCGAATCTTTCGGTTCTTGCCCCGGCGGCCAGGGGAACGGGAAAGTCTCGAAGGTGGTGGTCGGCGTGTAGCGGGGTCGATCCTCCAATGCCGTACCCATATGCAGTCCCCACACTTCATGAATGTGGGAGTGCAGCACTCCGAAAAAATAGTCGTCCTCGCGCGCGAACACGAACGTCGCAGAATCGGCAAGCGCATCGGTGGTTAGCCACGCAAATAGCCGGTACTTCGACACGCGAGGCGTGATAATGCATCTTCGCAGCGGTGCGAGTGCTTCCCGCATATCGGGCCTTGGCTCGCCATGAATCCACCACTTCGCGCGGTAGCCTTCGCGGTTGTTCAGTTGCCTTTCGGGGTACACGTGCTCGCGAAGATATTCAAACGGTTTTTCATAGAGGGCTGCATCGGACTCAAGCATATCCGTCCCGAAATCGATGGCGAACATTCCGCGGGGCCTGCGGGTTATGTCCATTCCGTTCACCCACGGTCGTACCACGTCCGAGTTGGGCCGCCCATTCGGATTGACAGGCGCCGTCAGCATCCCTTCTGCGGTCGCTGGCACAATGTCGAAGGCTCCGATCTTTGTCGTTCCCATGAAGCACAAATTCGCATTTTCCGGTAACTGGTGGGCTGACGTTGTATCCGCCGCGCTGGTGAGGTTTGCATGGATCACTGCGACCACTGCACCGTCCAATTTTCGCTGTTCCTGTGAACCGTCATCGAAACCGATCATTGAGACGTGAACATTTGCCCCGTCCAGTACCCAATCTCGGTCGGAGTGAGCCATGAAAATATCGCCGCTCGACTTGATTCGTTCCAGGACTATGCGATTCGCTCCACCGCGAATCCCCTGCGTCGCAAGTAGGCCAGCACGTTTCGCGAGACCCTCTTCAATCATCTCCCGCGCCTTTTCAAACCAATACGTCACTAAATCGGCTTCTTGAGGGACGCGGCCTTCATAGACTGTGAACAGAGCTCCCACGTAGCCGTCACCCAATTCGTTGCGGAGCCGCTTTCCACCTAGAAACGGCGGATTGCCAATGATGCAGTCGGCCTCCGGCCATTTAGGTTCTGCGGGGTTGCCCTTCGCGTCGTAAGTTAGGATCGCATCTCTGTGCTGGATGTTATCGAGCTTGCGCAGGATCGGTTCCGTCGGCCAGCCAATGCCGTGCTCGTTGAGCCATTGAAGGTAGCCGATCCACACAACGACGGAGGCAAGCTCTTGGGCGTAGATGTTTGTTTCCAGCCCGAAAAGCTGTTGAGGGTGGACCTGCTTGTCAGTGAACGTAGGCAATCCGTGCTCGGCGGAGAAAACCCAAGCCTCGTGCCATAAATCGAGCATACGGCGGAGAGCCAGATAGAGGAAATTTCCGCTTCCGCAGGCGGGATCTAAAACGCGGACAGCGGAAAGCTCCGCCATCCAATCGAGAATTATTTCGCGGAGTTCCTCGCGCAGTTTAGTGTGGGCGCGGCCCTTTGCCACTTTGGATTGGTCGGCCAAGGCGGTGGCTTCGGCTTTTACCTCCTCCCAACGCCGCTGCAACGGCTCGATCACTACGGGTTCGACAATCAGCAAAATATCTTCGCTGCTGGTGTAGTGCTGGCCGAGCTGTGCGCGCTTGCTTGGGTCCAAACTGCGCTGGAAGAGAGTGCCGAAGATAGCTGGTTCCACTTGAGCCCAATCGAGGGCTGCGGCGGCGTTTAAGACGCCGAGATCGCGCCAATCTAAATCGAAGACTTCGTCATCCATAAACAGTCCGCCGTTGAAGTAGTGAATGTCATGCATGCCGAAGGTGCTGCCTTCGGTGGACATGGCGGCGAAGAGCTGGCGGAGCTTGCGTCCGAAATTCGGGGGTTTGCCTTTGTCCGAATTAATCATCTGCCGGAAAAGATGATCGGGCAAGAGTCCGATGCTGTCGGCGAAGAGACAGAAGAGCAAACGCATGAGGAAGTGCGCGGCGCGTTGCGGGTCAATACCTCTGGCCTCGAGGTTGTTGGCGAGCTTGGCGAACTCGGCCGCAACTTGCTCGGTGACGCGAGCGCGGGCAGCGTCGGGACGCAGCGCGTTCGGATCGCAAAAGACAGCCCTCAAAACCTCTATCGGCGGAAGAGCGCAATTCGCCGTGGGCGTGCTGGAGAGAAGGTCGGTAAGTGTGAAGCTGTAAATCTGGGGGCGCGTGCCCGTAAAGTTTGTATGAATCTCAAAGCGCTCCTGATCGCAGGTTACAAGTAAGGGCGGGTTTTCCAAGTCTTCTCGATAACGCAGGAGCTGACGGTAGGCTGCGGCAAGATCATGGTGTTTGCCTTTGTATTCCCAGCCGAAGTATCCGCGCTTCCAGACATCGGCGTAGCCTTTGGCATCGTCATTGGTGGAAACGTGCTTTTCGAACGCGTAGGTTTCGCCAGTTTGATCTACCTCCGCTGGGTAAGGCTGCCCGAGCACCTCGCAGAGATCAATGAAGTGACTTTGCGCGGCGGCACGTTCGGTGAGGGTGCTGGCTTTCCAGCGTTCGACGAACTGGGGTAGGGAGAGAGGTGGCATCCGAGGTTGTGAGGTTTAATTCACGATTCTTTCAGAAGCTGCGCCTCGCGCCAAGTATTCCTTCGTCGTCCTGCGAAAACCGTTTGTGATTCTGGCGGCATGGACTCCCAGGTCTCGTAAAGGCGGCGAGACCTGGGGCACNNGAGATTGGGTAGGCCAGCCCGCCACTCCCGAATCACTTCGCGGCGACGGGAACCATCGCATGCTCGTAGGGCGTGCCTGCCCACATCATGTAAGGCTTGCTGGGGTCGGGGTCTGCGGCCTCGGTGAGGCCCAGAGTCTTTGCGGCAGCGCCGGTGATCATAATGTGGGGCCCGGTCACGACCCAATGATTATCCGCAGTCTTGCCCGTGGCGTAAGGATCGGTGTTGCTGGCGCCGTCGTCGCCGCGCA
>PNAR01000044.1 GCA_003169715.1 Acidobacteriaceae bacterium
CAGGCTTCTATTCGTGCTCTAGGCACATAAGGTATGTCCGGACTCCGCCGCTCCATCTGAGGGTCGCTCTCGAAGAGCAAGGATGACTTCGAGCTGACGGATTCCCCTTACCTCGCCGCAAACTTTTCTTCGTCAAACACTACGCCATCGTGCAGCAGGGCATAGACTGCGATCAACAATTTCCGCGCCAGTGCCACCCGCGCCACGTGCTTGTGCTTTTTGCGCAGCAGGCGCTCGTAGTAGCGCTTTGCCGCTGGCGAACAGCGCGTTGCCACCTGCGCCGCCTCCACCATGATCCAACGCAACGCACTCGATCCCTGCCGCGTGATCCCGCCGCGTGCCGCTTTGCCCGCCGACTCCCGCACTCGCGGCACCAGTCCGGCATAACTGCACAACGCTTCTTTGTCGGCAAATCGTCCGATCTCTCCGATCTCCGCCAACAGCATCATCGCCGAACATTCGCCAATCCCAGGAATCGACGTCAACCACTGCACCCGTTTGTCGGCTTTTGCTTTTTCACTTAGTTGGAGATTTTGCTTTTGAATTTCTTCGCCGTAGTGGTCGATCATGCGCAAACAGGCGTTCACCGATTCCCGCGCCTGCTCCGGTAGTTTCACTCCCGCCAGCCACAACCGTCCGCGCTTGCCAAACAAATCTGTCGCCGGAGAGCGCAGCCCCTGCTGATGCAGCACCGCGTGCACCTGGTTCTTCAGCCGCGTCCGCTGCCGCACCAGCGTCGTCCGCAACCGCACCTGCTGCCGCCGCGCCTGCGTCTCCCGATCCGCCTTCCACGATTCCGGCAACAAATCGCAACGCAACAAATGCGCCAGCGTCTCTGAGTCCACCCGGTCGTTCTTCAGCTTCGCCGATGCAATCGCCTTCACCCGCTGCGGATGCACCAGCACCAACCGCTTCACCTCCGGTTCCACCACCTCGCGAAACGCCGGCCAAAACCCGCACGCCTCCACCGCTACCTGCACTTCCTTCCCGCGAAACTGCCGAAAATACTTGCGCAACGCCAGCTTCTCGTTCGTCACCGGCCCCGCCTGTACGATTTTGCCTCTTGCTTCCACCGCCGTCATGTAACAAAATCTCTGGTGAAGATCTACTCCAACGTGGATCATCTCGTGCCTCCTTCAGGGCTTGTGCTTCGAGCACGTACTCTACCCTTGGAGGCACGCTTTTGTTTTCATTACATCTGAGGGACTTCAGTCCCGAAGGATCTCGCGTGCAGCGAAGTTGCTCTTGTTTAGCGCGTTTCCGCTACACGCGAGATCCCTCGCAAGCTCGGGATGACGCCTCAGATCCAGGCAGAAATCAAACGGAGCCATTACAAACCAATGGTTTTATTGACATAGCCATCTCAGATAGCTATCGTTACTGTATGCAGGTCAGCGTAGCCGATGCCAAGAATAAACTTCCGGAGTTAATTAAAGCCGTCGAAGATGGCGAGCCGGTAACCATCTGCCGCAGAGGATTGCCGGTGGTAGATATCGTTCGCACCAAAAAGCCTGCCCCAAGGAAAATAAAACTCGGGCGGCTCAAAGGTAAGATCAAAGTTCTCGATCCAGATTGGTGGAAGCCAATGACGGACGAGGAAGTCGAAGACTTTCTGTCAGGACGCGGCTAAGTGCGCCTTCTGCTGGATACTGTAATTCTGATTTACGCCGTCGAATCGCCCGAACTGCTCAGCAAGCGGGCTGTGTCTTCGCTGAAGAATCCCGATAACATTCGCGAGTTAAGTTCGATTTCCTTAGCTGAGATTGCCATCAAGTCATCCGCCGGGAAACTCAAACTGTCAGTCGGCATGCTTCGCCAGGCTTTGGAGGATCTGAACATACGCGTACTCCCCTTTACGGCACGCCACGCGTTCGAACTGTTTGCTTTAGATCTCCTTCACAGAGATCCCTTCGACCGGCAAATTATTGCTCAGGCACTATCCGAGAAGGTTCCTATCGTGACTTCAGACAGGAAATTTCATCTCTATAAAGGGATCGATGTCATATGGTAATGATGGTTAGAACGAACGGCGCTAGCTTCTCCATTTCAACGTCACCGGTCCCGTCATAGGGTGCTTCATGTCCGCGCCATTTCGGAGTGCCTCCAGATGCGCAGCCTTTAGCTGGAAATACCATTTTGCGGGACGGTCAGCGTCGTCAATTAGCATCAGGTGAGGATTATGTTTCAGGCCTTCCGCCTGATCCTCCATGGTCTGGCGATCCTGCTCTACAAATTTCGCAAAGACAAATTTCAGCAACGCCGCGCTGAATGGTATCCAACGAAAAATATTCCACGCCGCAACTACGTCTATCCGGGAATGATCGCGAGCAATGGGCGTGACCGTAGTCAGCGAAGAGAACCAATACTTGCCTGCGCGGATAGTTTCAAATCGCAAATTGGGCAGAACGAAATCAATGGTTGTGGTGATGGAATCAGCGTCGGCGTAAAGCCGCAGCAACTTATATGGGGCGCTATTGGAGCTGGGCGTGTGCGCGCTCATCCGAAACCCGTTGGGAATCGGCTCGAAGTTCTTCTTCTTTTCATGAATGCTTTGGCGGCTGCGCCACCACCACGCCTGATGGACGAACGGTCCGTGGGCAGGATCCATCAAGCCGATGATGCCATGGTCCACGCTGCACGGAAGTTCGGCGGACAAGTACGCGGTCTTATAAGGTTCGGTGAAGATGGGAACTCGCGGAGCGTCAAAAGGTGTGTCGGCGGCCTTCGTGAAACCTGCCCCTAGTGGCGGAAGTTCTGGGACAAACACCCATATAAAGTCGTCGTGCTCTTCGCAGGCATAGCTGCCGGCATAGATGCGGTCACATTTAAAATTCTGGCCGACAGTCAGGGACGGAATAAACTGGCATTGTCCAGTATGCGCATCGAACCGCCAGCCGTGGTAGCTGCATTCCACTTGACTGCCGTCAAACCGCCCGCAGGATAATGGCATGCCCCGATGAGGGCAAGCGTCACGGAGAGCGAATGGAATTCCCTTTGCGTCTCGTCCAATGACGAGTGGAATTTCAAGCAGTATGGCTTTGTGAAGGCCATTCCGGGGAATCTGATCGCTAGCTGCGGCTCGATACCAGAAGCCGAATAGCATTGTGGAATCGGGCGCGTCGCGCTGAGGCGTGTCCATTGCGCTCATGGGAATGTCGCCAGCCTACCATAGCGACGAAATTGCTGGGCAAAGCTGCGCCGTAAATTGATAAGAGAAGAGAAGTTTCCTATTGCAGAAACAATGCATTTATATTGTGATGTTCATTCTTGCAACGGTTAATACGTTGATACTTGGAACGAAGGCTCTCCCATGAAACTTGCGGGATTTCTTCTCTTGTTGGCAGGCTGGCTGCTGGTGCTGGCTACGCTGGCGCTGTTGGGATCGGCTCCAGCGAGAACAGGGTTTCTGCTTGCAGGGATTGGCGTGGAAGTCGTCGGCATGGTTCTCGTGGCTCGCGCACATTTGCCGGTGCAGGAGGATCGAGGGTGACCCTTTCCCCGCTGACAGTCATTAGCCCCGCACTTTCCGAAACGACGGCGGGAATCTGCTTTCTTTTGATCCTTCTGGTCCCGTTTGCTTTAGTCGGTCTCGCGCTGATCAACACAGGCCTCGGCAGATCGCGAAGTGCAGCGCATTCCATGATGGGTTCCTTAATGGCCATCGCGGTGGCAGTCCTTGTTTATTTTATTTTTGGCTTTTCGTGGCAGGGATTCGCCGGCGGACCCCACCATGCAGTTATTGTCGGAGGCAAAGCCTGGAATTGGATTGCCGCCCAACCATTCTTCATGCGCGGAATGGAATTCAATGGCTCGTATTCCTCACTCGAGGCATTGCTTCAAATGTTCTGTGTCGGTTTGGCGGTGCTCATTCCGCTTGGAGCGGGCGCTGATCGTTGGCGCTTGGGCGCGATCTGCGCCTCGTCGGCATTATTTGCGGGCCTGACGTATCCACTATTCGGCCATTGGGTTTGGAGCGATGGATGGCTTGCGCAATTGGGCATGAATTATGGGCTTGGCCATGGGTTTGTTGATGTGGGTGGCTCAAGCTCAATTCAAGTTGTTGGGGGCCTCACTGCGCTTTCGCTCGCATGGATTCTCGGGCCGCGGCGTGGGAAGTATTCTGCGGAAGGAATGCCGGCTGCGGTTCCGGGGCATAACGCTGTTCTCGTCATCCTCGGATGTCTGCTGGCGACCGTGGGATGGTGCGGACTAAATTCCGCGGGCGCGATCTTGTTCATTCACGCCGAAGCCGCGAGATGTGTTCTGGTCACGGTGAATACGATGCTAGCTGCCGCGTCGGCTGGCCTTACCGCTGCTGCCATTACGCAGATTCGATTCCGCAAACCGGACGCCTCGCTCACCGCGAATGGATGGATGGGCGGGTTGGTAGCGAGCAGCGCGGCATGCGCGTTCGTCAAGCCAGCCGCTGCGGTTGTAATCGGAATCATTGCCGGAGCCCTCGTCACCTTTGCGGTGGAGTGGTTTGAGTTTGAATTGAAGGTTGATGACCCCGGCGGCGCAATTTCTGTACACGCGATTGCCGGCATCTGGGGGATATTGGCGGTTGGAATCTTGGCTCGCTTTCCTGTGGCGCCACTGTTCTCGGGGAATCTTCCAGGAACGGACGCCGGGCAGTGGCTCGCCCAATTGATCGGTATCGCGACTTTGATTGGATTCGTCTTGCCGCTGACCTACGGATTGAACTGGTTGCTGAATCGCTTTTATCCGCAGCGTGTAAGCATTGAGGGCGAGAGGCAAGGAATGGATTTACATGAACTGGGTGCGGACGCATATCCCGACTTCGTGACCCACGCAGATGAATTTATTCAGAGATGAGTAATCGATTCACCTTCAGTGACGCGCGACCCACAACAGCAATCCGAACACGACAATCGGAATCATGAACAGCATCAGATAGAAAAGTATTTTTCGGCCGTACGGCGTGCGGCGAGTTTTCCAATCCCGTGATTCTGGGCGCTCCGCTACTCCCACTTGATCCTGATGTTCCATATCAAGGATCATTTCCTTCGCGGTGGCGTAGCGTTTTGCTGGCTCACGTTCGAGCGCTCGATAAATAATCTCCTGCAATTGCGGAGAAATGCTTGGATCGACTTCTCTCGGAGGCACGGGATTATTTAACAGCCGGTCATTCATTATGAGAAACGCGTTCGATCCAGTGAAAGGTACTTTACCCGCGAGCATTTCGTAGAGCATGACTCCGAGAGCGAAAATATCGCTGCGGGCATCGCCTCGCTTGCCTTTCACTTGTTCCGGAGAAATATAATCCGGCGTTCCCATGGTCTGAGAAAACTTCGCGAACGTCAGCCGCCGGGCGGCAACATCCGCGGCAATGCCGAAATCGATCAGCTTGATGTTGTCATTCGCGTCAATCATTATGTTTTCGGGTTTCAGATCGCGATGAACGATTCCATGCGAGTGAATGTAATCGAGAGCGTTGGCAATTCCGATTGCGATCCGTGTTGCGCGCTCCGGCGGCAGCTTCCTTTGCTCATTCATTAACTGACGTAATAGGTGGCCGTCCACCCATTCCATCACCATGTAAACCTGAGATTGTCCGTTTTGCGGGAGCACTTTCATCACGCCTGGATGATCGAGTTTCCTGCCGATGTCGCCCTCGCGATGAAAGCGGTCGAAGAAAACAGGATCGCCTTCCATCTCCGGATGCGGAATCTTAATGGCGACGGGTAGTCCGGTACGCAAGTCAGTGGCGCGAAAAATCGAAGCCATGCCGCTGCGGGCAGCTACTCCGTCTATCCGATATTCGTCGAGTTGGTCGCCGGTGTGAAGTGAAGTCATGAATGTGAAGACGCTCTCGAACCCATTTTAGAATACCCACATTCCGCATAATGAAAGCATAAAAAGATCGTAAAAGGGGGAAGGCATGCTTAATTAACAAAATACTCTGTCATCCCGACGGAACCAGTCCATTTGCGCAGCATAACTGGTGAGTGGAGAGCCTGCCCTGAGCTTGTCGAAGGGAACCTGCTTTTCGCCGCAGTCCAAAGCCGGGTGCCCCAGGTCTCGCCGCTTTTGCGAGACCTGGGATCTTGTTAGGGGCAACACTGTAGTTGGCTGCGTAGCCGCATGCGTTCGAGGCACTCAATAAAAAGGCTACAAGTGTCGGACGATGCGAAGTTGGGGCACCCCTGTAACAACTGAAGGTAAGAAAGTGGGACTACCCGGATTCGTGGAATCGTTTCAATCCGCCCGTCATGCGAGACACCATGCGCTCGACAGCGATGCGCTGTCAGTGAGCCCAGAGCCTACTGAGCTTGTCGAAGGGTGAGCGCCAAAGAACGGCGCGAACCTGGGGCACCGGCATTCACCCCAAACCAACCGCCTAACCCTTGTCATTCCGAACGGGCGCAGCCCGGAGGAATCTGCTTTTCCATTCCGCCCACACGGGTGGCCCTCGATAAGAGAGAAGGCTTT
>PNAR01000075.1 GCA_003169715.1 Acidobacteriaceae bacterium
TGCCTTGGGCGCAGGGGGTCGTAGGTTCAAATCCTATCGCCCCGACCAAAATTTTATCCTGCAGTTTCAGCGAACTGCAGGCACACCGATCCAACACTCTTGAGCCGAGTTATCGCACCCTCATTAGGTCGTAAGTGATAACGCCTGATTACAACAGTTGTGGAACCGAGCGCCGAATCTTGGCGTAGATGGGAGGAGTTAAACCCAAGGCTGCGCGAAGGGGAGTTGAAGAGTGGCCCGTTTACTTCTTTCAGCAATCTTACTCTTGGTCCAAGTGGCATCTGGGCAGGACTGGCAAAACTGCAAACCGGATGGCTCGTATTCGTTCTTTCGACGAGGACCCGACGGCGCGACGCACCTTAAGAGCCCAGCCTTTCGCGAATGACGCGATCGGCTGCGCAATCCGCATTAGTGCTGTTTTCGGCATCCCTTCTTCGATTCCAAGCTGAGATGTCGCGTGCGGTCATTTATTACTGTTCGCAGGTCACGTGGTTGTTCCAATCCACGAATGCACCCTGTGGGTTATCCCGCCAGGCCCAGACGTGCAGCTCGAAAAACGCGGGAATGTTGAAGCGATTCGGGGCGTCGACAAACTGCAACACTTGGCCTTCAAGAGACGGCGGGGTGTTGTTGTGATTTGCCAGCCAGGTGGCTTGGTCAACGATGAACTCGACTCCTACCAAGCGCATCCTGCCGCCTTCCAACGGCTCGTAGATCAATGCTTGAGGATGCGACGCTTCGAGCTCGCCATTGAGCAGGGCGCCATTGACGTAGTGCACGCCCATGGCCCCGTGGTCTGGGCCGGTGACGCAGCCAAGGAATGGCCCGTAGCCGGCAGCGGTAGCAGCGTTCACGTCAATGAATTGTCGCGTGGCTTCCCGCACCAACTGGACAAGTTTGGCTGGGGAGTGATCGCGTCCGGAATGGTCGCTGGCACTATCTCCAGCAAAAAGCGGCACGGCTGTAATGAGAGTGCTCAGCAAAGCCAAACGCAGGGTGACGATGGCCGATTTCTGAATGAGAGAGGTAATTCGTTTCGTCATAATTCTCCTCTGGGATTGTTTTGACTTCGCTCCTGGGTTGTCTAGCGCAAGTCAGGTGCGCAATCTAGCCGGAACGAGGTATGACCGCAATCCCTGGCGCCCCTATTGGTTCTCAAAGTTTTCTCCATTGCTAAGCGACTGAAATAGCGGGGCTTGCTATGGCGTTCGCCGCCGCGAATTGTGATAACCTTGCAAACTCTGGGGGTTGGTATGTCCGCTTCGGCTCCTACTGCCGCTCGCGTGCTGCGGTTCGACACCTTTCAACTGGATTTGCACGCCGGAGAATTGCGGAAGCGTGGTGTGAAACTCCGCCTGCAAGGCCAGCCCATTCAACTGCTCGGAATATTGGTGCAGAACGCCGGGATCCTGGTAACCCGCGAGGAAGTAAGGGACCAACTCTGGCCGGCCGATACCTTTGTAGACTTCGACCATAGCCTGCACAATGCAATCGCGCGCATCCGCGAAGTGCTGGGCGATTCCGCTGAGACTCCCAAATACATCGAAACCCTGCCTCGTCGCGGATACAGATTTATCGCGTCGGTAGAGGAAGTTCAAGCGCCTCGCATCGCTGCGGGAAATGGCAGACAGAAGCTCGAAGTTGTGCCGGTCGCGCCGCCGCTCCCTCCCAAGTCGCGCGCGCCGTTCGTTCTGGCTCTTTGTGTCGGTCTATGCCTCGCAATCGGCGTCGCAATTGGACTGGCCACCTGGGTCTGGCACATCCGCCACGCTAGAAGCGGAGTTCCGGCATTGCGATCAATTGCCGTGCTTCCCCTGCAAAATCTCTCTGGTGACCCGTCGCAAGAGTATTTCGCGGACGGCATGACAGAGGAGTTGATTACCGAGTTGTCGAGAATCCAGGCCTTAAAGGTCGTCTCTCATACCTCGGTCATGGAATACAAGAACACGAAGAAGCACTTGCCGCAAATTGCGCGTGAGTTGGGAGTGGATGGCATCGTCGAAGGCTCGCTTATTCGCGAGGGGGATCAGGTGCGCGTCACCGTCCAGTTGCTCAACGGTCCTAATGATCAGCATCTGTGGAGTGAAGAGTATGAACGTCCATTGCGCGGTGTTCTGAACTTGCAGAGAGAAGTGGCCCAGGCCATCGCGCAACAGATTCGCATCGAATTGACCCCCCAGCAGCAGGCCCGACTGGGTACGGCGCGACCCGTGAATCCGCAGGCCTACGAAGATTATCTCCGGGGCCGGTATTACCTGACAAATCAGTTCACGATGGCCAAGCCGCTAAACATGGCGAAGAGCTACTTCGAAGACGCAATCCAGAGGGACCCTGGCTTCGCTCCGGCTTATGCGGGGCTGGGGGACTCTTATCTCTTCCTGACGATATTTGGAAGAGGACAATTGTCAGTGGACGAGGGCTATCGAGCGGCCAAGCAAGCCTTGAGCAAGGCTCTGGAACTGGATGAATCCCTCGGCGAAGCTCACGATACGCTCGGCACTCTGAGTTGGCAGTTTGAGCGGAACTGGGATGCTGCCGATCGGGAATACAACCGCGCCATCGAATTGGCGCCGAGTTACAGTTGCGCTCATGAGGACCGCGCAATCTATCTCGCCTTCACTGGCCGGCGCAACGAGGCGCTGGCTGAGTTGGCCAAGAGTAAGCAATTGGATCCCGGACCCGGCTCCACGATGGTCGCATCCGGAGTCTACTATCAGCTGCGGGATTTCGAAGAGTTGGTTGAGGCGAGCCGACGAGGAGTGGTTTCGAATCCCAATGAATGGAGCCAACATTACCAGCTCGGGGTCGGCTATGAGGGTACCGGAAAACCACTGGAAGCCATTTCTGAGTATCAGAAGGCGGTTGAACTGTCGGACGGCGACCTCGATGTTACCGCTTCCCTGGCACACGCCTTCGCAGTAATTGGCAGAAGGGCCGAAGCTAAGAAGATGCTTGGAGACTTAGAGCGAAAATCGAAAACCATCCATGTTTCTCCGTATGTGATCGCAACTATCTATGCCGGGCTGGGCGACAAAGACAAGGCGTTTGAGTTCCTAGAAAAAGCTTACCGGGAAAGGTCGTTGGAACTCTCCTGGCTCCTCAAAGCTGATCTGCGGATTGATAACCTCCGCTCTGACCCTCGCTTCCAGAGACTGCTTCGGCGTGTCGGCTTACCCGCCTAGGCTTCCGGGGAGGCAATCGTGGCTGAAATGCGCCTTAGGAGATAAACGGTCTGAAGGACGAGCCTGTGCGCTAACGATCAAGTTCTTAGTGAAATCGCCCGATAGCGACAGTTACAGTGGTAATCGTGCTGCGGTGAGACCTTTCGGTGTCTAATTTAGAGTATGCGCGCCCTTGCTATCGCCCTTCTTCTTCTTGCCTCAGCTCCAAAGGTTGGGTTCACTCAGAACACGCAAAAACCGGGCATTGAGGTCGCTCTAAATCGTCAGAATCCTCTGCGTTTGCGGGTCACCCTTACATCTGGTGCAGCCAGTACAGCAACGATCTATCATGCTGAACTACCTTGGGGCATCAGAGACAGCATGATCTTCTCGGCTGTGAGGCCCAACGGAGAGCCGATAGATCTGATATTCCCGGTGGATGATCCCGGTCCTGCCAAGGTCTCCATAAGAGCGAGAGAGACGCTGATCGGTGATATCGACCTGCGTTATGTTGTCCGCGACGTGAACGCACTCAAGAAGTCAGATGTTCTGTTGTTCTGGGCATACAAACCTCCCGCCGCGTTGCATCTCCCGGGCTGGACAGGAGGCTTGGTCGTCATCCCGCAGCAAAAGTAGCAGAGGCGATTCGTCAATTGGCGAAACATCGCCATTTCACTCAAAACCCCTCAATGAACGAAATCGCCTGGTAACAGAAGTTACCCGTCGCAACCAGCTTCGGCTTGAGGCAA
>PNAR01000524.1 GCA_003169715.1 Acidobacteriaceae bacterium
GAAGAAGATGTCCTCCTCGACTCTTAGCGCCGCCGTCCTTACTGTTAGCGATTCATGCTCGCAGGGCGAGCGGGTGGATCAATCTGGTCCGGCTGTAGCCAATTTCCTGAAAGAACACGGCTTTGTCGTCGCCGCGGCAGAAGTCGTTCCCGACGAACAGGCGGCAATACAAAAAGCGATTCTTGGTTTGGCCGGAAAAGCGGCGCTCGTCGTGACCACGGGAGGGACGGGAATCGCAGCACGCGACGTGACTCCCGAAGCTACTCGCGCAGTTTGTCATCGCCTGATTGAAGGAATACCGGAACGTATGAGATTTGAAGGAAGCAAGAAAACGCGCCTTGCAGCACTTAGCCGTGGGGTGTGCGGAGTGTACGGGCGGTCGCTGATTTTGAATCTGCCTGGGAGCCCCAAGGGTGCAGTCGAATCTTTGCAAGCAGTGATAGATTTATTGCCTCATGCCTTGCAGTTAATTTCTGGAAATACTGGACATCACTAGTTCGCGTACACTGCAACTCAGTTCTTAGTTGCCAGTTCCAAGTTTGAAAACCATCAAACACATTCTTTCCCGGTACACGGTATTCCTCTGGGCACTGCTAAAACCGCTAGGAGCCTGGGGAATATTTGTCATTGCGGCGCTCGATGGCTCGGTCGTAGGGCTTCCGGTGGATGTGGTGGTTGCCGGATATGTATATCAGAATCATGCCCGGCTCTTGCTTTACGTGCTCATGGCGTCGGCCGGCTCCGCGTTCGGCAGCATTATTATTTACGTCATTGGATATAAAGGCGGCGAAGAGCTACTTCGAAAACGCATTCCACCCGAACGCTTCGAGAAACTTCATAGCACATTCGAGAAGCATCCATTCTGGAGTTTGATGTTTCCGGCGATGCTGCCTCCGCCGACGCCATTTAAGTTATTTGTGCTGGCGGCGGCGGCATCGGAGATGGGATTTTGGAAATTTCTACTGGCAATTTTTTCGGGGCGGGTGGTGCGCTTTTTGATTCTGGCGTTGTTAATTCTAAAATTTGGTCCGGGATTTGTTCATGTGTTGGGGGAGATGTTTCGGGCGCATTTGTACTGGATGTGGATCGTTTTGGCGGCGGGATTGATGATCTCGTTGTTGATGGCGAGAAGAAGAGCGGCCACAAAGAGGTCGTCTCCTTGATTCGATCAGAACGAATGTCTTTATTGGCAGTCGAGCTGCGTCCGACTGGACAGCCGAGGGCGGTTGTCCCTGCGTGATTTACTCAACCTTATGCGGCAGCTGTGTGGTCGCCGTTGCGGTCGAACGCTTTTGATAGATAAACGAGCGCGAGGGGGCTCGCGAACATCACCGCCGTAAACAGTAAATCTCCGGCTAGGTCGCGGCGAAAGTAGGGCACGCCGACCGTGTAGCAGGTCATCAGGCCGGCCACTGTTTTGGGATACATGTCGCTCCAAACCGCCCAGACGGCGAAGTTGCTCAGCAGGAAGAAAGAAACTGAACTGGCTAGAGCCGCGCCGATCACCCGCACTGGCTTCGCACTCTCGCGAAGATTCGTTCCGAGCCACAAAACTGCCGCATACCAAGCGAAGGTCACATAGTGATCCCAAGTAAATGGATACGAATAGACGACTTTCGTCAGGATAATGTCCGAGGCTGCCATCAGAACCAGAGGAATCCAAAACTGGCGGCGTGATCCGCGCGCGCCGAAGAAAAGCAGTGCTGCGGCAACGGGAGTGAATCCCAAAGGATGGTACGGAATAAACCGGAATAAGAAAGCAAACAGAATAAACACGTAGGGCAGCATGGTCACCTCAGAATAGCGAAGTACGATTGTGGCTCTTGTCGGGGAAGTCGTCAAGTTGGCACGGCGGTCGGGTACTCACACTTCGCGCAGATCGGACTTTTAGAATCTTCCCGCAAGATGTTGCAAGCAACGTCTCTACTATATGACTTTTAAGAGAACTAGGGTTCAACGGCCTCGCGAACCCCAAGTCTCCGACACGACGTTCAAGTTTCCATCCAGTTCGACTGTTGCGGAAAGCGTGCCGCGTCCACTGAGCTCAGGATAAGCGTAGCGCAAATCCTCGAAGCGCACGATGTATCCGGAACCGCCAGTCAGTCCGGCAGCTTCAGGCTCGATTTCGGTTAGAGGATACTTTGCCCAGTCCAGATAAGCCCGGCCGAGATAGGAGTTCTTTGCGGCCCGGGATGCAGGTGTTTCTTCCGGCTTATATCGAATCTGCATCGTGCCCTCTGGATCAACTTCGGGCGACAATGAATCCACCGGCATAGTCGCGTAGAAATCTTGAGTCTCGATCACTCCGTGCCAGTGAAATGGATTCCACCAATAAGGATAGGCCGAGGCGCGAACAGGATCAGCTCCGCGATAGAGCCGCGCATCGAGCGCATTGACGGCGCGGCTATGCTCGTAATCACGGACACCCCAGAGTGCGACCATGCTGAGCAGAGCAAGTGTGGCAGCGAGGCGTCCCTGTGGGCCTTTGCGCCGCGCACCGATTTCCTGATTTACCAGCGAGAACAATAGGGGGAGCAGCAAACCCAGGGCTAAGACAATCCAAAGAACTGGCTCGAAGATGAAAACAATGTCCCACGAATACCACTTCTCGGAAAACGGCCAGAATGGACGTACTCCGTAATTGTTGGTGAAATCAAGCAGAATGTGAGTCAGTCCTGCGAGGTAGGCAAATAAAAACAGCAATCCCCACTTAGGAGGGAGATTCGGATTGTTGGTCTTGCGTCCTCGCAGCCGCCAGAACAAGTACATCAAACCGACCACAGCGCCGGAAACGAGGAATAATCCAAGAAAAGAGTGGGTGAATCCGCGATGGTGGGCGAAGCCGAAAATGGGACCTTTGAACCTGCCAAGGACATCAATGTCGGGAGCTTCGGCGGCAAGTGTGACGGTCGCCGTGGCCAGTGCTGATTTGCGATTGAGGCCCGCGCGTCCAAGGCATGCGCCAGTTAAGAAATGAGTGACCGGTTCCAAGGGTCAGTATATGACGCGGATTAGGATTCTAGCTATCAGACTGTGGACCTTGGCGGTTCAGTTCTCAGATGTTAGTTTTCGGTTCTCAGTTATGGGTTGAGGACGTTGCGGAGCGAGGA
>PNAR01000024.1 GCA_003169715.1 Acidobacteriaceae bacterium
GGACATCCGTCTCCAAAATGGCGCGCGCCACTTCATCCAAATCCTGAAGCACCTGTTCCGAAAACCACGCCAACAAATACTCTTGGTCCCGATCCGGCAATGAATTTAAATATGTCAAACGTGCCATGCGACGCGCGGCTGGCCGTAAGAGCCGCGCAAGTAAATCCTCATAAGCGGAGGCCAGAAAATCGGCATCGACACTCAGCAGTGAGCACTTGACCCGCGCCATGAGAACCGATAGCGGATTCATGTCTAAACCAATCGTCCGGTACTCACCTAGGATAGATTCAACGCAAGTCGTGCCGCTCCCACACATCGGGTCAGCAACCAGACCCCTTTTTGGCACTCTGGCAATGTTGATGAGCGAACGCACCAACTGAGGGAAAAATTTTCCGCGATATTCGTGAATGCCGTGAGTTCCATATCGGAGGCATCTCCGGTTAGGCAAACCAATCTCTTTGGCCTGCAATAGAATGGGAATTTCTTTGGGGGCGACGCCGTTGCGAACCACGTTCACCGTGCGTTCGCGGAGGACCTGTGTCGTCATCAATGATTCACCGGAGTCCACCATTTCCCAATAAGCCAAATTCCGGGCGAGGTTCTCAGCATTGATCGAAGGCACAAGAGAGAACAGAACGGGGTCGCCGGATTGAGACCGGACAGGGATTGGCTCTGATTGAGCGAGAGCATGGAGTTCGGCCATAGCGAGGGTACGCTCAAATGGCTGGATATATGGTTTGATCCGACAAACGAGAGGTGCCTTCATTTGAGAGCCCCTTCCTGATTTTGAAGTATGAGAATCTTTTCTTCTTTGATCTTCCCGATGACCGGGTTAAAGGATTTCTTTGTTGTTTGAAGCGTGCGATGAATGCGCCGCACTTCCACGAATCCGGCGGACCGTGACGCCTCGGCAATGAGATCGGCGTTGTTGACACGCTCGCCTTTCAGGGTGGAATCTCCGACAACGAAGCAGGCGTAGCCGCCCTTCTTGAGTCGGCCACCAAGCCAATCCATAATGGCGCTGAATTCCGTCCTGAACGTATCTGCCGTGGCCCGGTTTTTGGACGGATTGCTGTATTTGCGATGGCTGCCTATCTCTTCTTTCTTGAATCTGGGTTGGTCCATTCCAAGCCAAAGCATCCTGGTCATGTGGTAGAGGTGATAGCTAAACGCATTCGGATAGGGAGGAGAACAGACGACCAGATCGAGCAGCTCCACGGCTGGCTTCAGCAGGACATCCGCCTGCAATATCTGGCACCTGAACCGCTCTTCCACGAGTTCAGAAAATTCCACAGCACTGCGCGTCACCTGTTCTAGGGCCCGTGCAAACCGCCTGAAAACCTCCCCTTTCGTAAGCTGCTTTTCGCGCCTTACGTACCGGGTGTCGGAGTCTTGCCGCGAGACCGTGACTACAATAGACGAAAACGCAGTGAGGGCGAGAGTTTCTGCTGACTCGGAGTCGAGCGTCCGACACCATGACAGGCACTCTGCAAGTTCCTCAATGGCAAATGACTCAAACCAAAACTGGAGGGCATCGTTGCGGGGACGCCATGCCTGCGAAACGAAGGTGGGAGACGGAAACAATTCTTCCTGCTTAAACGACATGTCTTCACCATTAGAACCTCCGGCAAGTTTTTCGCCCATGCCCCTTGCACGGATCGCAATCTCAAGGAGCGCGCTCGCGTCCTGTTCTGAGATGAATCCCGTTTTGGCCTTGCTAATGAGACAAGCAAGCGGATTCGCATCGATCCCGACCGCGTGACGCTTTAACGTGAGCGCTTCTACGAGCGTGGTACCGCTGCCACAGAAAATATCCGCCACCACGTCACCGACCGCAGACAACTCCTGTATCAGCGCATTCGGAATCTGGGGGATGTATTTGGCGGGGTATGGGTGAATGCCGTGCGTAAGATAAGAAGTTTTGGCACCGTCGAAATCCCATCCGATAGAGTCCAGGCTCGTGAGACCGGCCGGTCGAACAATCGAGGGTGAGCCCGGTTCTGCGCTCGAGGAGGCAAATGCCCGCACGGCGTCAGCTTGTTCCTGGTTGAAGTATCTCCAGCCGTGTCGATCACGATCTGGTTCGGGGATGAGATTTGTGCGCAGCCAACGAAGCAGGGTATCTCGGTGAACCCCCGCCATCTTGGCGACCTCGGCGGTCGAAAACCGTTCGGCGGCCGCAGTTGCGCTTCCATGCATAGAGTCATTCTACATATACTTGCATATAGGTAAGGAGCATTGTTTTCAACGGGGCTTACGAGCCTGATGCCCATATCTTATTGGAACCTGGGGATAAAACCCGGGGAACAGACTGGACGTTCCCTTAGCTTCGGGGTTTAGCGCCATTAAAGCCACCACTCCGGTCTTCGCCGACTGCACCCACCGGCCTGTCAACCCCGTCCGCTCCCTCGCGTGTCGTCCATCGGCCAGGCAACTTGATGATCTTAAATCCCCTTGCGCTCTCGAAATTTTCCCCGCAAAGTTTGCCGGTTAATTCTCCAAAATCGCTATCCTTGACCTATATGCGGAACCTTCGCCATCTCGCTCAAGCCGCCACGCGCCGCGTCTTCGCCCCCTCCACGTGGGGCAAAATGAGCCGGGAGAGTGATTTTATACACTTTGAAACGCGATTTTTGACCATAACTACCTTTAGAATCAGCATAATAGCTCAAAAATCTGTGTCGATTTTTTGCGATTTTTTGCGATTTTTCGCGCGATTTTACCCTCAAATCGCCCCTTCCCGCTCCCAAATCGCCCCAAGACGCACCTCGATTATTTTCGCCGTTTCCGTTGCACCCTCTACGGTGCACTCCCACTCCCACCCGCTCTCTTAAATCATTCAGGCCAATCGCCTTAAAGC
>PNAR01000479.1 GCA_003169715.1 Acidobacteriaceae bacterium
CTGACAAAATAAATTTGGGTTTCTGCAATGCCCGGCACGGCGCCACCCAAGCGAAAGATAATTTCGTCGGCAAATTTGTGGGCAATCATCCGCGCGGAATTCGTCGTTGGCACGTCTTGATATTGCTTGCCCAAAACCTGCGGCGATGTGATGTTCTTTACGTCATATAGCCAACCCTGCACGGTGAGGCTATTGCCCGAAACTCCAAGATTCCCGAAAGCCAGCATCGAAGCGTTTGGGGGAGGGGAACTCCAGCTTTCGAACTTAACATCCGCGGGCGCGCCAACGGCGCCCAGGGGATAGAAGCTCTTCGAAACCATATCGAAGATGCCGGCATTGTCCAGATCATTCCAGAGCGTGTCATTGAAGGTCTTGAGCAAATCGGCATTTTTTGCGTCCGCAGTGGATGCTTTAAAATCGGCCGCCGCCAGCCGGACTTTTTCGACGCCCAATCCGGTCCCAGTCTTGATCCAATCCTGGGCCCGCAAGATGGGGACTGGAAGGCTCACCACCAGGAGCAAAATCAATGCAAGACGGGGGAAGAACGAACGTCTGCCGAATTTGAGCCGCTGCGCTACCTGCATGGAAGGATTGAATTTACCGCAATATATCGTATTACGACATAAATTATAGTTCAAGATAAAATCACTCCGTGTATATTATGCGAGAGGCGCGCACATCCGATGATCATTACTGACAAACGAATAGGGGCAAGACAATACCCCACTCTATCTTTTGTAGTCGAACCAGAACTCAACCGACACCTTATTTGCAGAATAATCGGAAGGCAGCGGACCAAAAGTATCAATACGTTGCAAGGCGCGGGTCGCGGACTGGTCCAAAGAAGGCACGCCGCTTGATTGCTCGATCCGCACGTTGGCGGGCCGTCCATCTCGCGTAATATCGAAAGTTACGTAAACTCGCTGGGCCTGCCCTATGCGCGGGTCCACTTCATATTTCAACCAATTCTGAGAGACCTTCTGCTGCACTACGCGCACGTACCAGGCGAAACGAGTTCCAAAATCCCCTCCGCCGCCAGTGAATCCAAAACCGCCCTTCGCTCCTCCGGCATTGAACATGCCATAGGGACCTTGTACGGGACCTCCTTCGCCGAAGGGTACCTGGTTCTCGGCTTGTTGCAGCGGTTCCGGCTGCGGCTTCTGGTGAGTCTCAGTAGCAATTGGTTTTGGCTTTGGCCTCCTGGATTCCCTGTCGGGAATCGGAATCGCATCCGGAGCCTTTTCCTCAGGTTTCGGTTGCGACTTCGTAAGGCCCTTGGATTCATTTGCGAGAACATTCTGCGTTTGCTGCGGGTTGGCCGGAAGGGGAACTGTGGTCACAAGGGTCACCCCTATGGCATCACCGCCGCCCCCGGCGCCCCAACTGCCGCCGCCCCTTCCCGGACCCATGACCGCGTACAACAGCACCGCGCCGGCAAATACCGCGTGCAGGACTGCTGACCACCCCAAGTTGCGGCCCCAGCTATCGTGTTCGAAAAAGATTTCAGCGTTGGCTGCCATTAGCTTGGAGGGGTTGGGTAACGATGCTGACGTTGGTGATGCCCGATTGCTTCACCGCGTCCATGACAGTGGCAAAGGCGCCGAATGGCACATCTTCATCAGCACGCACAAAAATGGACTGGTGCCGGGGATCGCGAATCTTCTCACGAAGCTTGCTTCCAATCTCATTAATGTTGATGGGATCGTTTCCGAGGAAAACCCTCTGTTCCTTATTAATGCTGATCACAAGGCGCTCTTCAGTGATTTCTTTGACGGTCTTCGTCTTAGGAACACTGACCTCGATACCAGATTGCAATACGGGAGCCGTCACCATAAAAATAATCAGCAGCACGAGCACCACATCCACTAACGGGGTGATGTTGATGTCTGAGAGCGCAATTTGCGTCCTTCCGTTGGCGGCGGTGAAGGCCATTAGCGGCGAACCTCAGTGGTTTCAACGCCTCGATACGATGCGGGCACAGGCTGGCGCTCGACTGCATTCAGCATCTCAAGGGTAAAGTCGTCGCCTCGGGATGCGAACTCGCGAATCGAACCACCGATCAAATTGTAGGCAATGACGGCGGGGATCGCCGCGGCAAGTCCGGCGGCCGTCGTGATCAGCGCTTCTGAAATTCCGGGCGCAACTGCGCGCAACGTCGCCGCACCTGCTGCGCCAAGTCCATGGAAGGCGTCAATAATGCCCCAAACAGTTCCGAATAGCCCAATGAAAGGCGTTACTGCGCCTGTGATGGCCAACCACGGAAGATTGCGCTCGAAGCGAGTCATCTCTTCGGAGGTCGCAATTTGCATCGCCCGCTGAACCGCGATGGGATTGCCTACAACACCGCCCTGGCGGCGATATTCCTCGAAGCCGCTTTCGAAAACTCCCACCAGCGGGCTGGGACGAAACTGTTCGGCAACAGCGCCGACATCCTGCAATCGCTGAGCTTTGCGAAAGGCTCGGACAAACCGTCCGCTTTGAACCTTCGCTCGCCGCAGCAGGCTCCACTTGGAAAGAATGATTGCCCAGGAGATCACGCTGAAAGCGAGCAGAAGAACCAACACAACCTTGGCGACGGGTCCCGTCTCGCCTACTAAATCTAATATCTCGCCACTGACAAACAACGCCAAAAAAGGGGGAAAATGCATGAGGTTTGGGGGAACGCCTTAGTCGATTGGTAAGTTTTGATTATAAACCAGTATCGGTCGCGACTTTTGCGGCGCATCCGATTCATTAACCCATGCTAATAAAGCGGGACGATACGCTCGCCTCGAAGCAAGCCGGCATCATAGACGTGGCTAAAGCAAAACGGATCTCGCCATTAGTCGGCGGCAAAAACTCACCGTGAAGGAGGAACTATGGCGCATTACGGCACTCTACGTGACCACAATCTTGACTTGCAAGCAGAGAACGCCGCCGATATCCGGGGCGCAACTGTTTATGAATCTGGGGACAAGAAACTGGGGAAAATTGACGACGTGATTTTTGATCACACGACCGGCAACATTCACTATGTCATCGTGGACACGGGAGGATGGTTATCCAGCAAGAAATTTATTGTCCCACCGCAACAACTCCACGCTTCCAGCCGGCATAAAGACGATTTTGAAGTTAGTTTAACTAAGGAGCAGATCGAAAAATTTCCGCCCTATGACGATTCGGCCATAGAGTCAGAAGGGAAGTGGCGAGACTACGAAAGTCGCTATCAGGATTCGTGGGTTGGCGGCGCTGTTCAGCACCGCGAGGGAAGCGATCACAATGTGACACCCACCGCTGCGGAGATGCCGATTGAAGCGGGTTCCATCGGCAGCCAACTCAGCCGGGAAGAAAACGCCAACCTCACGGCTGACCGTATTATTCCAGCCGGAGGGGATGAGGTCGTCATTAGCAATTCTGCGGTTGGGATAGGCGGCCGCTGGTCAAACTTCGAAGATCGTTTGCGGCAACGGCGCCGGGACATTACCAGCCAATGCGAAACCTGTCGAGCGGATTCCGCCCAGGGAACGGCTTCGGACCGTGAACGCGACGAACTGCGTAAGGCGGGGTAACTGTAAGATCGGTTGTGCACAATTTCGACCTGGCCACAGCGATAGTGCTGTGGCTTTTTCTCTCAAGCGAAGACCTCAAATCCTCCCGGAATTTTCTGCTATCCTGCGCACGTCCTCATTCGTGCGCGATTTTTCGGGAACATTCATGCTGGTCGAACTTCGGCTCGAAAACTACGCAGTCATTGACAATTTGAAGGTGGAGTTCGCCTCAGGGCTCAATCTCTTAACCGGCGAAACCGGGGCGGGTAAATCTATCCTCATTGATGCTCTCACTCTACTCCTGGGGGACAAAGCTTCCGCCGGCGTGATTCGATCGGGCCATGAACGAGCCGTTCTCACCGCCGTGTTTGAGCTCGAAGGCGAATCAAAAAAAAATGCCTCCAAAATACTCGACGCGAATGGCATTGACAGAAATGAGAACGAATCCTCGCTGATCTTGCGACGCGAAATTGCAGTGAGCGGCAAAGGCAGGGTTTTTGTGAACAATCAACCCGCTACGGTATCTGTGCTTCGCCAATTGGCGCCGCACCTTGCCAACATCCACGCGCAGAACGAATCGATTCTATCTTTTGACGGCGAAGCGAGACTTGGGCTGCTCGATGAGTTCGCGGGAATCCAGATCGCGAAGGTCCAAGACTCCTTTGCTCGTTGGAAAAATGTCGCCCTGCGCATCAAAGACCTCGAACAGGATGAGCAGGACCGTCTGCGTTCGCTCGACTTGTGGTCTTTTCAGAAGCGCGAGATCGAAGAAGCCAAACTACACCCAGGTGAGGATGAGCGGCTGGCGGCCGAAAAGCGCGTTCTGGCCAATGCCGAAAAAATTTACTCTGCCGCGCTGAATGCGTTTGATCTCCTGTATGAGGGCAGCGCTTCGACTTCCTCATCCCTGCGGGCGGCCCAGAAGCATCTGGAAGAATTGGTCCGCTACGAGCCGAAATTTCAAGAGGCACTTGCGGCGCTGGAGACAGCTCGCATCAGCGTGGAAGACGTGGGCGCCACATTGCGAGACTATGCCGGAGGAATCCATGCATCTCCGGAACACCTGGCCGAGGTCGAAGATCGCCTTGCCGCAATCGACCGATTGAAGCGCAAGTATGGGGCCACGTTGGAAGAAGTTATGAGCTTCGGCGAAGAAGTCTCGCGCAAACTCTCGGAAATGGAAAATAAGGACGACATCCTACGCCGGCTCCATAGTGAGATGGCAGAGGCGGCGCGCGAATATCTGAACCAATCCCGGAGAATTTCCAGGAGGCGACACGAGGCTGCGCGCAAACTGGAGAAATTGGTTGAGGCCGAGGTTAACGATCTGGCTATGAAGTCGCGCTTCCACATTGAGGTCAGGGGAAGCGATGAAGGAGAGAACTGGACCGCCTCAGGGTTTGACGAGGCGATTTACATGATCTCGACGAACCCTGGAGAACCCTTGCGGCGGCTGGAGCAGATCGCGTCTGGCGGAGAGTTGTCGCGCTGCATGCTCGCCTTGAAAACCAGCGTCGAGGCTGGTTCTGCGAATTCAATCAGGCATAACAAGAATGCCGGGGCTCAGCGAACTCTTGTATTCGATGAAATCGACACTGGGATCGGCGGAAGCGCGGCAGAAGCAGTGGGAAAAAAACTCAAGAGTTTGGCTCGATCCTATCAGGTGCTGTGTGTGACCCATCTCCCGCAAATCGCCACCTTCGCTGACCATCACTATTTGATTGAAAAGAAAGATTCAAGTGGGCGTACTCGTACCGCTGTGCGGTTAATAACGGGGTCCGATCGAACCGAAGAGATTGCCCGGATGTTAAGCGGGGCGAAGCTCACGGATACGTCGCGCAAGCACGCCGAGCAGATGCTGAAGACGAACGCTTAGCAGGGAGAACGCAATATTGCGGGAGGAACCGTAGCCAAGGTGACGGGTCCAGTTGTCAGTTTTGCGGCCTCGATCGTTTCTTGAGCCTCGCCTGACGCGCGGCTTCTCCCAGAGACATTTCGTCGTCGCCTGCGCTGCTTGTTGCAGTAGCGGGCCCGCTGATTGTGTAGCCCTCGATTGGATGTTCCGTGGTTCGCTGGGTAGCGACCGGCGAAACCGTCGCGACGACTGGAGAAGCTGTCACCGGTGATTGAACGCCGGCCACGAGTGTGTCCGCGGTGACGTGAAGCGTCAAGATCGTGCCAGCAGCAATCACCGACGCATGGCCGTGTTTCAAGAGTAGCAATGCTCCGGCCGGAGGGAAAAATAACAATGCAGCACCCGCACCCGCCGCCGTACCCTTGTTTGCCTTTGGCATACTCATCCCCGCTAACCGGAACTTTTGTGCCATCAGCGGCCGTCACGGTTTGAAACGAAATATCGAGCTTCCCGCCGCGTCCCATTTTTCGAGCTCCCGTTGCCTCGTTGACACGACCCATCACGATCGCGCCTTTCGGGATCACTATCGCATTCTGGATTTTCACGTCTTCGAGGACGTCCATCGTGACCGCATCGCCAGCCCTCACTTGTCCGCTGTCGAGTTGGCTCGCGAGTCGCGCGGTAATTTGCGTTCCCAATGGGATGGTTACCGGTTTCGCATCTTGAGCCACAGATGCCGCCGACAGCAAAACGATTGATACCACGATGATCTTTTTCATAGAGTGTGTGCTCGTCTGATCCGACTCTATGTCGTGCGGATTGAGGCTCACAACGTTACGGAGGGGCGCAAAAGGCGCGGGCGAGAGGCCTATTTCGCTTTCCCTTGGGTTTTCAGTGGAACCCCGAGAACAGTCCGCGCCCAATGTGGGAAAAAGTGAGAACTTTCTCATTTTCAAAAGCTGTTCGCACTTCATACTTTGGAAGTAAATCAGTGATTACGATTCGGGGAGTCTGCGGCCAATAGAGTCGCTGGATTTTGAGATTGCGCAAACTTCAAACATTAGCTAACATAGATTAGCTAACATGGAAACAATTACCATTCACAAAGCAAAGACACAACTTTCCCGCCTGATCGAAAAAGCATGCCGGGGCGAAGAAGTTGTCATAGCCCGAGGCTCGAAGCCAGTGGTTCGGATCGTTGCCATTGAAGACGTTCGCGGCGACCGGAAGCCTGGAGCGTTGAAAGGGAAGCTAAAAGTTGGTCCCGAGTTCTTCGATCCTCTGCCCGATGACGAACTGGAACGTTGGGAATAAGTGGCGTTGCTCTTGCTTGATACTCACGCGTTCTTGTGGTGGCTTTCCGAAGACCGGGCCATGCCGGAATCTGCACGAAAAGCGATCGCAAGTAAGAGCAATACTGTAATGGTGAGCGCGGCATCGGCGTGGGAAATCGCCACAAAAGTGCGCCTTGGGAAGTTGGCTTCGGCAGCCCGCATTGTCGAAGAGTTTTCCGCTCATCTCATTAATGAGAGATTCGTTGGGCTATCGGTTACTCCTCAACACGGCATTCGTGCAGGCTCCCTGCCAGGGCCACACAGAGATCCTTTCGATCGCATGCTAATTGCGCAGGCACTCGAGGAAAATTTAAAGATAGTTAGTAACGAGCGGATTTTTGACGGCTACGGTATCGCAAGGGTTTGGTGACAACCATTCACCTCCCAATATTCCCCAATCGCTGCTAATCCCATGCGATTCTTTGAGTTACGTTGACCAAACAGATACTTTCAGATAGTTTTAAGAGACCTTCACGATGGAGAAGTGTATCTTTGAATCAACTCGCGAAACAGGAAACCTACTTGCCTGAAACGGGAAAAACTTTGCTGCTTCTGAAGCCGCGCGGCTTCTGCGCCGGGGTAGTGCGTGCTATCGATATCGTGCGAATCGCTCTTGAGGCCTTTGGCCCGCCAATTTACGTGCGCAAAGAGATCGTCCACAATCGCTTCGTAGTCGAAGAACTGCAAGGGAAGGGTGCGATTTTCGTTGATAGCGTTGAGGAAGTTCCGAATGGCGAACGAGTCATTTATAGCGCTCACGGAGTTTCCCCAGAGGTTCGCGAGGCCAGCCAGCAGCGCGGATTGCGAGTAATCGACGCGACCTGTCCGCTGGTGACCAAGGTCCACGTCGAGGCGGTAAAGTTTGCGAAGGAAGGCTATTCACTGGTTTTGATCGGCCACCGTGATCACGATGAGGTCATTGGAACTCTTGGCGAGGCGCCAGTCGTAACCCAGGTTGTGGGGTCTCCGCAGGAAGCAGCCTCGGTGACGGTTCCCAATCCTGACCGTGTTGCTTATTTGACTCAGACCACTTTGAGCCTCGACGAGACAAAGGACATTATTGCGGCCCTCCGGCTGCGCTTTCCGAATATTAAAGCTCCGGCAGCGCAGGATATCTGCTATGCCACCGAAAACCGGCAAGTTGCGGTGAAGCATGTCGCTTCTGACGCTGAGCTCCTGCTGGTCGTCGGTTCAGACAATAGCTCGAACTCTAATCGGCTAGTGGAAGTCGCCCGCAACTTGGGTACGGGATCGCATCTAATTGATAGTTATCGCGACATTCAATCCGGATGGCTTGACGGAGTCAAAACAATCGCGTTGACTGCGGGCGCGTCCGCGCCAGAGTGTCTTGTGGAAGAAGTAACTAAATTTCTAAGCACAAAAGGCTTCGATAACGTGCATGAAGTAGAAGTAATGCCGGAAAATGTGCGTTTCGGATTGCCTCCTGAGATTGTGGAAGCAATCGCGAGCGCACCCGCTGGTGTGGCCGCTGGTTAACATTTAAATATGGAAGAGACTTCCTCCTCGTCTCCGTCGGCAAAGGCCGGCCCTCAACTACACTTTGGAAAGATCGCGGATCTAAGTAGCCGCGTGGCTGTGGCAATTGATCGTGCGCGACAATGCCTGTTCTCACAGCAACACGAGGAAGGATACTGGTGCGGCGAACTTCAGGGTGATCCTACACTCGAGTCGGATTACATCCTTCTGCATACCCTTCTGGGTTCGGCAAACGCCGAACGTTTTCAAAAAGCTGCAAATCACATTCTGCAACATCAGAATGAAGACGGCGGCTGGAGTATTTACCCCGGCGGGCCGTCGAATCTTGGGGTTTCCGTCAAAGCTTATTTCGGGCTTAAGCTTGCGGGCTATTTGTCCAATTATCCTGCGCTGACGCGCGCACGCAAGAAGATCCTTGAACTGGGGGGCGTCACCAAGGTCAACACGTTCACGAAAATCTCTCTCTGCTTCTTTGGGCAGTACGACTACGATGCGGTTCCGGCAATTCCTCCGGAGATTGTGCTGTTTCCCAACTGGTTTTGGTTCAATATTTACGAGATTTCTTCCTGGTCGCGGGCCATTCTTGTTCCTCTCTCGATTGCGTACGCGAAAAAGCCCTTCAAGAAAATCCCGGACGAAATGGGTGTGGAAGAATTGTTTCTGGGTGGACGGGATAAGTCACACATGCATCTGCCTTGGGACAAGAAATTGGTTTCGTGGCGAAATTTCTTCCTGGCCCTCGACCGCCTCACGCATTGGTTTGAGCGTGTGCACATTCGTCCGCTTCGTTCCATGGCGCTCAAAAAGGCGGAGAAGTGGATGTTGGAGCGCTTTGAGATGAGCGATGGCCTGGGAGCAATTTATCCATCCATTATGAATTCGGTTATCGCACTTCGGTGCCTTGGATACTCGCTGGACGATCCGCAAGTCATTCGCGCTCTCGACGAATTCGAGAAATTGGGAATTGAAGAGGAAGATACTTTTCGGATGCAGCCATCCAAGCCCCCGGTATGGGATACGGCGTATGCCTTGTTTGCTCTCGGCGAAAGCGGTATCCCTGCGGATGACCCGCGCATGGTAAAGAGCGCTGACTGGATTCTTCAAAAGCAGGTCCGAACGGTTGGCGACTGGAAGGTAAAAAATAAGAAGGGTCAACCCGGCGGCTGGTATTTCGAATTTAACAATGAGTTTTATCCCGACGTGGACGACACCGCGATGGTCTGCCTTGGCCTGGCACAAACCGAACATCCCAACGGGCGCTACCAGCGCGAATCGGTACAACGCGCCATTGACTGGATTTTTTCGATGCAATGCCGCAATGGCGGATGGGCATCCTTCGACAAAGACAATGATCGCATGGTCTTTCAGCACATTCCTTTCGCCGATCACAACGCTATGCTTGATCCCGCCACTGTTGACATTACCGGACGTATTTTAGAGATGCTCGCGGCCTATGGATACGATCAGAATCATTCCGCGGTGAAAAAAGCTCTGAAATTTATTTGCGAAGAGCAGGAGCCCGATGGTTCCTGGTTCGGGCGCTGGGGCGTCAACTACATTTATGGAACCATGCTGGTTTTGCGCGGCCTTCAGGCGATCGGAATTGATTACCACGAACCTCACATTCAGCAGGCGGCAGAATGGTTAAGAATGGTACAGAACCACGACGGCGGCTGGGGCGAGTCTTGTGATTCGTACGATGATCCCAATACAAGGGGAGTGGGACCAAGTACCGCGTCCCAAACCGCATGGGCAATCATGGGTTTACTGGCAGCAAACGACACCCGCAGTGATTGCGTAGCTCGCGGTATTGCTTACCTCTTGCGATGCCAGAAGAAAGATGGCTCATGGGACGAGGCTTATCACACTGGAACCGGCTTCCCCCAAGTGTTTTATTTGAAGTACGACATGTACCGCCAATATTTTCCGATGATCGCGTTGACTACCTATCAGAAGGTTATGAGCGCGAAGAGCTAGGCGGCGCCGAAGGTAGGGATCTCCGACCGTCGGGAATTCAATAAGTGTTAGTGTCTGTCAACGGCAGTTACGATATCCGGAGATATCATTTCTTGCGATGCGATCATTAACAGGGATCGTGAGTGCCATCCCGTTTAGCAAAGATCGAAGGGCTCTCGCGTTGAGCGCCAGGGGCTTCATATGCGGCTACCTCTGCTGATGCAACGTGCATCGACTTTTTTATGAAGACCCCCATCATCGCGATCTTCCTCATGGTTGTCGGAGGCATCTCAAGCAGCAAACCAGCATCAGCAACACCAGTCGGTAGATCCCTGCCAGATGTTTTTGTTTCCGCCCTGGCTGACATTAAAGCGGGATCGAACATACGCGTGCTCCTGCCGACTGAACTGCCAAGACCTTTTAGCGATGCCAAACACGCAATCGTCGCGAAGCTTTCTACGGACGAGTACGCGGTGGCCCTCTATTACGAGTTGCGTATGGGTAATGCCGGCTTCGCGGCGTCGTTCGCAGCCACAAATAATGCCCGTTACTCTCCGCGGGAACTGACAAATGTTCGCGACGTAAAGTTAGCTGGTGGAATTGTCGGATTCTTCAGGCCAGTTAGCTGCGGTGGATCCTGCGCCCCGGCGAACCTCTGGTGGGAGCAGGGAGGGGTGCTATATCAGATTCAGCTGGAGCAGCCTTCAACTCTTCGCGAGAAGTCACAGTTAAGCATCATAACGAGGATTGCCGACTCGGCTATTTTAGCGGGCCCTCGCTAAAACTGCGGGGGCGGGTTCGGGGGAAAGTTGGCTGGTTAGTAGCGTTAAATCGCGCAAAAGCGCTCAAAAGCGATCTCTATCACGAGCGATAAGCTCAGCGCCCGTCACTTTCATTTTGCGGCTCCCGTAAATCTTTTTCAGGCGGGCTTCGAAGTCGGGTAACTCGATGCACGACCCTTTGCGCGCCTCTTTTGTAGCGGGCACAAGCCGTGCGATTACACGATTGCGCTTGGTAATCTGTATCTCTTTTCCCTGGCGCAGCAACTTTTCCAGTTTGCCAAACCGGTATCTCAGATCGCTGACCGACGCCTTCGTCATGTGATACTTATAGCATCACAATCAGAGAAAACAGTACGGCGTATTGAATGCTAGCTTTTGTCACAGGCGCAACGGGATTCCTGGGAAGCCACGTTGCTCGCGTTCTCGCAGAGCACGGTGCGGATCTGCGCTTACTGGTGCGTCCCAGCAGCGATCTGAGGAACATAGAGGGCTTGACGGCGGATCGCGTTACCGGAGATCTCCGCGATGCTGCATCAATTGAGAAGGCGATGTCAGGATGCGATGTTGTTTTTCATGTTGCTGCCGACTACCGTCTATGGGTCCGCGATTCGGACCAGATGTATCAATCCAATGTTGAGGGTACCCGTGCGATTCTGGACGGCGCTCGCAGGAATCGAGTAAAACGGATTGTCTACACCTCAAGCGTAGCCACCATGGGATTCACCGCTGACGGCCATTCCGCTGATGAAAATTCTCCGGTGTCCCTGGACAAAATGATCGGACATTACAAGCGGTCGAAGTACATGGCGGAGGAGCTTGCAATCGCTGCGGGACGGAGCGGGCTGGATGTGGTCATCGTGAATCCGAGCACGCCAGTCGGTGAACGGGATATAAAGCCGACCCCCACCGGCAGAATTATTCTCGATTTTCTCCAAAAAAAGTTTCCAGCCTATGTGGATACAGGATTGAATCTGGTGGATGTAACCGAATGTGCGCACGGTCACATGGCCGCTTTGGAAAAAGGTCGAAGTGGCGAGCGTTACATTTTGGGCGGCGAGAACCTGACGCTGAAACAAATACTGGACAAACTTTCCGCGATCACTGGATTGCCGTCCCCTACAATCAAGGTACCGTACTTCGTCGCACTGGCAACCGGTGTAGTAGATGAAATGATCACCGGACGCATCCGTGGACGCGAGCCGCGCGCAACCATTGATGCTGTCCGCATGGGCCGCAAGAAGATGTTTGTTTCTTCCGCGAAGGCCGAGCGCGAATTGGGATGGGAGTCGGCCCCCGTAGACAACGCCCTGAGCCGCGCGGTGGGTTGGTTCCAGAGCAACGGCTATGTGGACAGGTAGCTGCGATTGATTTTGACTATGTGGGGACGGGCACTCCCGCCCGTCCAGGCCGGGCAAAGCCCGGCAAGAACTAACTTGCCAAACTCAACCACAATCGCCATTGTTGCCGCTCTAGATCGCGAAGTGCGCCCGCTCATAAAAAACTGGCGCCACGTAAAATATCAACACGACGGACGCACCTTCGAATTTTTCGAACAAGATCGCAGCGTCGTGGTTTGCGGTGGAATCGGCGCGGAGGCTGCTCGTAGAGCAACCGAGGCAATTATCAACCTCTACCATCCTGCTTTGATCCAATCGGTGGGTTTTGCCGGCGCTCTTGACTCCACGTTGAAGGTGGGGAACATCTTCATGCCGGTTCGCATAATTGATGCGAAGGACGGAAGCAGGATCGAAACCGGTTCAGGAACAGGCATGCTTCTGACCGTTCCGGCCATCTCCGGTGTCGCGCAGAAAGCGAAGTTTGCGACGGCCTATGGTGCTAACGCGATTGACATGGAGGCAGCCGCTGTCGCCCGCGGAGCACAATCTCACGGACTCCAATTTAAGGCCGTGAAGGCAATTTCCGATGAGCACGATTTCGAAATGCCACCGATGGAACGTTTCATCCGCCACGATGGGCAGTTTCGCACCGCTGCTTTTGCGGTGTTTATTGCCATCCGGCCGTGGCTATGGACTAAAGCCGCCAGGCTTGCGAGAAACAGCGCCAAAGCGTCCGACGCTCTTTGCGCATGGTTGAGTCAACAAGACCGCGATTTGGAAAAACTGGAGAATTCCGGGTCTGAGTCGCATCTAATAAAAGCGACACAGCCGCAAGCCACGGTTCAACAATGGCGATAGCGGGACAATTCGCAATGGAAGAGTTGACTTTAACGCTTCCCGCGACCATGCAGGCTGCAGTTTATCGCGGAGCAAACGACGTCCGCCTGGAAACCGTTCCAGTTCCCGATATTGGCGCAGGAGAATTGCTAGTCCGGGTGCACACTTGCGGCGTTTGCGGCACCGATCTGAAGAAAATAGCGACTGGCTCGCATTCCGCACCACGCATTTTTGGACACGAGACTTCCGGCATAGTTGCAGCCACGGGCGCGGGCGTCGATGAATTCAAGCCTGGCGACAGGGTTGTCTGTTTTCACCATATCCCTTGCGGCAACTGTTACTACTGCCAGCGTAAGACATTCGCGCAGTGTGCAACGTACAAGAAGGTCGGCTGCACCGCGGGCTTTGAGCCGTCTGGCGGAGGCTTTGCTGAATATGTCCGCGTCATGGACTGGATTGTTCAGAATGGAACGGTTCGGATTCCGGACGCAGTCTCGTTTGAAGAGGCTTGCTTCGTTGAGCCTGTCAATACATGTATTAAAGGAATCGAGAGATTGCAGCCCTGCGCGGGTGAAACGGTGCTCGTGATCGGACAGGGCCCAATTGGTATCTTATTGGCTGCATTGGCCCAACGTGCGGGCGCAAGGGTAATTACTTCCGATTTACACGGGCAGAGGCTTACAATATCTAAAGACTTCGGTTTGGAAAATTCGATTGATGCCTCGCGGGTTGATGTTATTCAAGAGGTTAGGCGAATGACGGAAAGCCGCGGGGCTGACGCCGCCATTTTGGCGGTGGGGGGCAATGGTCTGATCAAGACTGCGTTAGATGCGGTCCGGCCTGGAGGGCGTGTGCTGCTCTTCGCGCAAACGGCCCGCGGAGAAGCGGCGATTGACCCGGCGGCAATATGCGTGGATGAGAAGACGCTATTAGGGTCCTACAGTGCTTCGGTGGATCTGCAGGATCGATCAGTGCAGTTTGTGATGGGAAGGGAAATGAATTTGGGACGATTGATCAGTCATCGCTTCCCCTTGTCGCAAAGCAGCGAGGCGTTTGACTTGGCGGCTCATCCCCAGCCCAGTTCGATGAAGGTTGTGATTCAGCCCGGAAATTCCTGGCCTGCTTCGCGGCCCGGTTCGCGGCGAAGAAACGCCGAAGGAAATTCATAAGTGAACGGAAAGATGACCGCAGCCGTCCTCTACGGTAAAGAGGACGTCAAAATCGAAAGAGT
>PNAR01000473.1 GCA_003169715.1 Acidobacteriaceae bacterium
TCATCGAGATCGAAAGACTGAGTTGCAATTACGGCCATCGCGTTCAGAGCATTTAGTTCGCGGTTCCGGCGGCGGATCTCGTCCTCTGCCCGCTTTTTTTCGGTGATATCGAGAAGAAACCCCTGATAGC
The DNA here is from genome assembly GCA_003169715.1 of Acidobacteriaceae bacterium. GTDB lineage: Bacteria > Acidobacteriota > Terriglobia > Terriglobales > Acidobacteriaceae > PALSA-188. The sequence continues at coordinate 131 of PNAR01000473.1, forward strand.
GTTCAATCTTCCCATTTGCATCGCGCGTCGCGAAGCTGCTTTCCACCGCGGTAAGCAGCGTTCCGTCCTTCCGGCGCAATGTCACTTCAAAATTTCGGACGTAATTATGAAGTTCCACTTCGCGGTGAAAAGCCTGGCGCTGTTCGGCCGAAGCGTGAAGCTGAAGATCAACGTTTACCGCCATTAGTTCTTCGCGGCTGTGGCCGAACATGCGTACGAAGGCGTCATTGCAGTCGAGCAGTTTTCCTTCCGGCGTGGCGACAAATACGCCCTCCTGAACCTGCTCGAATAGTTGCCGGTATTTTTCTTCAGCCACACGGCGGTCGCTGACGTCACGGACCACGTGGATGGTTCCTTTTTGTTTGCAGCCCTGTTCGACGTAAGAGGAACTGGAAACCATGGAAAAGCCGCCAAAACAGGGATCCGATCCTTCATGGAAGCCATCCTCGGCATCGCCGCAATATGGACATTCAGTCCACTGACACTGATCCCGAGGAAGCACATCTTCGCAACATTTCCCAACGACATCGGCTGGCGCCTGCACGAGTCGCTGCAAGAGCGCGCGATTTGCCTTCATGATGCGAAAATCCGAATCGTGCAAAAGAACTACATCCTGGATGGAGTCGAAAGTATTGGTCCATTGACGGTGCGATCGCAGGATCTCATCCATAAGACGCAAATTTTCTACCGCAAGCCCTAACTGGTGAGCGCTGTTGGCGAGAAATTCCAGATCTCCGGGGGCATAAGCAACCCGATGACGGCTGCCGAGAGATAGGGTGCCAATCATAGACTTTTTACCGACAACCGGCATCACCAAGACGTGGTGAAACCGCTCCCTCTTGAAATATGGACGAATATTGTCTGGCGCCGCGGCTGTTTCAACGATCGTAGGTGAAGTAGAAGCCAAAATGCCCTTCAGTACGTCGTCAACGGCAACTCCATTTCGATCCTTCAGGAATTCGTCAGACAGGCCGATCTGCTGGACAAGTACGAGTTTGTCACCTTCCAATACCCGAAACCACGCAGCCTTGGCCGACAGTAGGCTTTTCAATTTATCGAGGGCAGTGAGCAGCATCGGGCCATCTTGTTGTTCCCGGGTGATACTCGTAGTTACGGCATTCAGTACGCCCATGCGGCGAGTGCGCATTTGCGAGTCTTCGAAAACCACCAGCAAGATGCTGAATCCGAGCAGGGCCTCGATCATGCGCCCGGAGCCTGGCGGGAAATATGCGTTTACAGGAGTCCAATTAAGGTGAAGCAACAGCATGCTGAGGCAAAACGCCCACGGACCAATTTCCCATCGGGCGCGCCGAAACCGCATAAGTTGAATCGCGGCAGTGAGGGCAATGATCCGGTAGGAAATCTCCAGCGTCAGCCGCAGAGCAAAGGAATCCGGCCACCATAACGCTCGCGATACTGTGAAAGCGACCAGTACGACCAACGTTGGAAGCAGAAACGAAACCAAACTTTGGACGCGAGCATAAACAAATATCGCAGCCGCAAACAGGCAGACCGCCAGGACAAATTCCGCCTGCGAGATCGCAACCATCTCACGGTGCTGCAAGCCTGTGGTTGTCGTGCTCGTAGAAAGCAGATAGGTCAACCAGCCTACAATCCAGGTCAGTAAATAGCGCTCACGGAAAGTACGAAAGACCAGCAAACTAGCGGCAAGAATGACCAGGCCACTCAGTTCGAGGTTCGGCGAGATGAAATTTGCGGCATTCCAGCCATTGGAGGCAAAAATGTTCATTGCGAGGACAGGCCTACACCCCGTCCCTTTGATAACACGCTTCGGTATGCGGACACTGCCCTTTCCACTACCCGCCAGTTACTTTCGGCATCAACCCCTTAAGATAGAATTGACTTAGACTGTAATTGCTCATGCCTGTAGACCGCATTTTGATCGTGGATGACGAAGAGGCAATTCGCGAGATTGTCTCTTCGATGCTGACTGCTGCCCATTACAAATGCAGCCAGGCGGGTTCTGGCTTACAGGCTCTGGCATTGCTCGAATCGGGAGAGGAGTTCGAGCTTGTGCTTTCCGATTTGATGATGGCCGACCTCGACGGTATTGGCCTGCTTGAACGTACGAAGGAGCGTTTTCCAGATCTGCCTGTGGTAATGGTCACAGCGGTACACGATATATCCGTGGCTCTAGCGGCGATCCGCAATGGCGCTTATGACTATCTGCTAAAGCCCTTCGAACGCGAACAGTTGCTCGCTACCGTGAGGCGCGCTTTGGAAAATCGCCGTCTCAAGCTGGAAAACCGGGCCTATCAAACGAACCTTGAATCCCTTGTCACGGCGAAGACCGAGCAGCTTCGAAAAGCGATTGGCACGCTCGAACGGTCTTATGACATCACTCTCGAGGCGTTGGGCGATGCGCTCGACTTGAAAGATGCCGAGACTGAAGGGCATTCCAAGCGCGTTACCGCATTCACGATAGCCATTGCGCGGGCAATAGGATTATCCTCGGATCAGATTCGAGTGATTGCGCGCGGAGCCTTCCTTCATGACATTGGAAAGATGGCGATTCCTGACGCGATTCTCCGCAAGCCCGGCGCTCTAAATCCGGATGAAGTCGCGATCATGCGTGAGCACTGTTATCGTGGCTACCAAATGCTGCGCAAGATTCCTTTCCTGGCGGAAGCCGCCGAAATAGTCTATTCCCATCAGGAACGCTTCGACGGGACCGGATATCCGCGCGGATTGAAGGGCGAAGGAATTCCGTTGGGATCACGCCTGTTCTCGGTGGCCGACACGCTGGACGCCATCACTTCAAACCGGCCCTATCGTCCTGCCCAAACTTTGGAAGCTGCAATCGAAGAAATACAGAAATGGTCAGGACGCCAGTTCGATCCTGAAGTGGTGAAGGTTTTTGTTTCGATGCCGAAAAATATCTGGGACGATCTTCGCAAAGAGATTGATGCCCAGATCTACCGCTTTGCGTACTCCGCCTCCGCTAATAAGCTTTCCTGATAGGCTCTCTCGAAGAGGTACAACGACAGGCCGTGTGGCCCGCTCAAGCCCGCATTTGGCTTGAGTGGGGAAGTGCTCAGAGCGTAAGCTGGCGCACTTGCCCTGGGGACGGGGAGTGGAGCAGTTTTCTGTTGTACGCAACGGGCTGCGAAAACCGGGTAGAAGTTGAATCCGAGTGGACGGCGAGAAAGCGGGAACGAGCCACGGGCAGCCTCTGTCCGGCGGTCGAACTTTCCCCACTCAAGCCAAAACCAGGCTTGAGTGGGCCACCGACGCAGGTTCTAGTCAAACATTATCTTGGCACACGGCTTGCATCGAGAGTTACGTCTCGTTGAATGACCATCTCGATGGATGTCCCGACATCCATTTTTACGTCGTTGCCACGGCTCAGCAAGGCGATGGCAGCTCCCGTGGCGCCTCCTATGCCCGCGCCAATGCCAGCGCCCATCCGGCTGCCCGCGCCAAGGGCCCCGATCAGTGCGCCGCCTTCTGCTCCCTGTATGCCGTCCTGTGCAGCCTTTCCTGCTTTTTCGCCCTTCTGACTGTCTTCGCGAACAGTACCTTCGTCGTCCTTCACATCAGCTTTGTCTACTCCAGGGGCGTTCTTTAATGCACCCGGCATCACAACTGTGTAGCCGCTTGGATAGATGAGAGTCGTGAAGTGCATCAGAACTTCAGCGCGTCCCTTGAGCCGGCCGGCGCGTTGAATGTGGGTGATTCTGCCCTGCACATACGTTCCAGGAGGAATCACAACGCGATCATTGATGACAACAGGAAAGGTAGTCTCGGCGTAAACAGCATCGCCTTCGCGGCTGCCCTTGGTCGAAATTGCGTGCTTCAACACCACCGGAACTTTTGTGCCAGAGGGAATAATCAGTTGGTTCGAATCCGTCAATGACGTTTGGGATGACGCCGATGCTATTGCGACTGCTGGGTGCAGAGCACTCTGTGCGGTATTCGCGGATGATTGAGCACCACTGGACTGGCCAGCCGCGAAAGGAGCGAGCAATAGTAAGGTTACAAGAGCGCGCATGGTACACCTCCGAATCAATTGCAGACCTTATCCCTAAAAACAGGCCCCGCAAATAGGATGCAAGCCGCGTCCGAAAAGGTTAGTCCCGGCGCCGGAAAATGCTAACTGCAAACGCGCCGCGTTTGGCCTTCCCGGACATTGCCCATGAATTGCGACTGCAATCGTTGAGCGCACGACTCACCGCACACGTACAGGGTTCCGTCACGGGCTGCGATGTCTTCATCCCAAGGACACAAGTACAGCACGGGACGGTTAAACTCGCCGAATGATGTCCAAACTAACCACCAGCGGTCGCTATTTTGCTTCAGAGCGCCGCAGTTCGGTCCCGCGCAACGGTAAAAGAAGCTGGGTATGGGACCGTTTGAATTTCGAGATTCCATCACTTAGATTCCTGAAGAAGGTTGGATCCCAGATTTGCGGGATCATTGTAGCGGATAGCTGTATTCCGTGCACCGGCACGAACAGGCTATTTATAAATTAAATATTTTTGGCGCAATTGTTGGAATTGTTCATCCTCAGCGTTCCAATCTTCGGCAATACGGCGCGGGTCTTCACCATTCGATATGGCATCGTAGACTGATTGATTCAATAGAAGTTCGATCATCCGCCGCATGTCATATTGTTGCGGATACAGTTTATGCAGCGCGGAAGATAGCTCAATACCAAGCTCCGGGCTGTCAAACGCATTTCGGTCCGTGACTACGATGTTGACTCCTTCACATTTTTGATTCGCATAGTTGCTGGCGGTGGGCGTGAAGGTGACAGGAACAAACCGCACTCCTGAGATGTTTCGCGCATTGAGATAACTTGCGAACTCACGACTCTTTATCCAGGGCGCGCCAACCAATTCGAATGGCGTATCCGTTCCTCTTCCGACGGAAATATTCGTGTATTCAACCAGGCCAACGCCGGGATAAAGCGTGTTCTCCGTGAGGCTGCGGAGGTTGGGCGAAGGATTAATCCAGGGCAAGCCCGTTGAGTCATACCAGTCGCTTCGCATCCATCCATCCATCGGCACTACGACCAGATGTGCGTTAATGTTGTGTTCCGCATTAAACAATTGGGCAAGCTCTCCCATCGTCATGCCGTGACGGACTGGCACGTGATCGTAATTTACGAAACTCTGCCGCCCAACATCCGTAATTGGACCCTGCACAAATGATCCAGTAATAGGGTTCGGCCGATCCAGCACCACGATTTCGATTCCAGCTTTGGCGGCGGCCTCCAGAAAGTAACCCAACGTGGTCTCGTAAGTATAAAAATACGTGCCGGCATCTTGAATATCCACAACGACCACATCGAGCGTTTTAAGAATATCCTGGGATGGCCGACGAGCGGCATCTTTTCCTCCGTAAACGGTATAGACAGGGACTTGGGTCACGGAATCTTTTGAGTTCCCCACGTCTGTCATATCGAGCGTACCCGTAACACCATGCTCTGGACTAAAGATCGCCTGCAAAGAAATACCAGGCGCGTGCGCGAGCACGTCAATGGTGCGCTGGCCTTGAGAATCCACCCCGGTCTGATTGGTAAGTACGCCGACTCTTCGCTTTCCTGCCGGCTGTTGAAGCACATCAAAGTTGTGCGCTTCCAAGACGTCGATCCCCGCCTGAACCGAACCGTTTCTCACGGGCAGATGTCGAGCCGTTTCGGCTTCGCTATATCCGGTCAAGCTCTTCGAACGGAGTTTCTCCTTTTCAGTCGCGGTGAGATCAAGTCTGGCAGCGATTGCGGTTGCCACCTTCGAACGTAAGGCAATTGCACTGCCCTTCCCGTTTGGATGAACCGCATTGGTCAGTAAAATTATGAATGTGCGCGTCGTCGGATCAATCCACAACGATGTTCCCGTGAAGCCGGTATGGCCGAACGATCCCACAGGCAGCAAACTTCCACGATTGCTCGAGAAGGGCGAATCAATGTCCCATCCGAATCCGCGCAGGAGGTCGGAGGTGGGAGGCTGCTGGGGTGTGGTCATTTTCTCGATTGCGAGTGGGGATAGAACCGAACTCCCTTGAAGAAGTGCCACGGCGAATTTTGATAAATCGTCCGCCGTCGAAAACAAGCCGGCCTGCCCTGCCACTCCCCCCATGCGTCGCGCCGTAGGGTCGTGCACAATCCCCCGCAGCATTTTGCCTTCTTGATCGTATTGCGTGGGAGCGATTTTGGGTTTCCAGGATGCGGGCGGCAGGAAACGGGTGTGAGTCATTCGCAAGGGTAGAAAGATGTGCTTCTCGCAGTAATCTTCGAG
>PNAR01000303.1 GCA_003169715.1 Acidobacteriaceae bacterium
GACTCGCGCACCATTCTCGACGCCAACGGCGCCGAGGCTCTGCTGGGCAAGGGCGACATGCTTTACCTTCCCTCGGGATCGGCTCGCGTTCACCGTTTGCACGCGCCATTCGTGACGGAAAAGGAAATCGCCGCAGTGGTCGAGTTTTGGCGTTCGCAAGGGACCGCCGAATACGAAGAGAAATTCCTGCAAGCTCCGAAGGAAGATCACGAGGGTGGGCCGGGGCTTGGAGGTGACAGTTCCGAAGAAGAACACGACCCTGCCTACGAAGATGCTGTTCGCCTCGTCATCGAGTTTGGAAAAGCCTCGACATCCCTGCTGCAACGCCGTCTGCGCATCGGCTACGGACGCGCCGCTCATCTCATAGACTTAATGGAACGGGACGGAATCGTCGGGGCAGCAGACGGGCCAAAGCCACGCGAAGTCCTAAAACGCCCCAACTGGATTACGGAAGTGGAAGAGTCAATTCCATAGGAGGGTTTTTCGAAACTGGTTTCTCACCTCAGAACACCGGAAGATTCCATCAAGGAGGGCGGGGAAACCGGGCGCAAGCACAAGATTAAAATTCCGCCAACGAAGAGATTAATCACCAGCCAAAGCAGGCCTGAGGCGAAGGAACCGGTGCGAGTCACCAGATAGCCCATGATGAAGGGCCCCGCGAAACCGCCCAGGCCTCCAATACAATTGATTAAGCCGATAGACGCCGCAGCGGAGGACTCGCCAAGAAACGCGGTCGGCAGGGTCCAAAAAGTTGGCTGGTAAGCATTTATAAAGGCGGCAAACAGAACGAAAAAGCCGAGCTGCCACCAGAGATGGGCGCCCGCTGCAATAACTAAAACCAGGCACGCTCCCGCGGCAATTAAGGATATTGAAGTGTGCCATCGCCGTTCGCGCGTCCGGTCGGAATGCCAGCCGTTCAGCACCATCGCAATCAGGCCGGCGATATACGGCAAGACAACAAGCAAAGTTACTTTTGCTATAGAGAGTCCCGATGCCCGCTTCAAAATTGTTGGGAACCAGATGATAAATCCGTAAACTCCCGTGCTCCCCATGAAGTAAATCAAGGTGAGCAAGAGCACGTCTCGCTGGCGAAGCGCCTGCCAAATCGTATAACCGCGGCGGCTTGCCTTTTTCTGTTTTTCGCGTTCGAGCTCGCCCATGATCCAGTCGCATTCTTCTTTGGGAAGCCACGCCGCTTGCCTGGGCCAATCAGTCAGATAGAAAAGCGTGACCAGTCCGAAAATCACGGCAGGAACGCCTTCGAGAATGAATAGCCAGCGCCAGCCCTGCAATCCAAACCAGTGCAGCCGCAGGATCTGCCCGGCAACAGGAGAGCCGAAAATGTTGGAAAGAGGAATTGCCGTCATAAACGCAGCAATCGCTTTTGCCCGATCTTCCTGACGGAACCAGTGTGTGAGATACACGATGATGCCAGGAAAGAAGCCAGCTTCGGCCGCTCCCAGAAGAAATCGCGCCGCGTAAAATTCCCGCGAGGTGTGCACCAGTCCGACCAATGCAGTCATGATTCCCCAGGAAATCATGATGCGTGCAATCCATCGCCGCGCGCTCCAGCGTTCGACAATAAGAGCTCCTGGGATTTCGAGCAGAACGTAGCCGACGAAAAAAATTCCTGCGCCAAAGCCGAACACGCGATCGCTGAAAGCGAGATCGTGTGACATTTCTAAAGCAGCGTAAGCGACATTCACGCGATCGAGAAATGCAATGACGTAAAGCAGCCAGAGAAAGGGAAGTAATCGCCGTGCGATCCGGCGTCTGGCGCTGCGCTCGATTTCGGCTGGTGAAGTCATTTGACTTGGCCAGCAGTCGAAACCTGGCTCGCGATAGCATCACCGACATCGCACGTTCGAGCATTGCCGCCGAGATCGGGAGTGTGCATTTCGGAATCCGCGAGCACCGTTTCCAATGCGGTTTCTATTGCGGTTGCGGCAGCCGGTTGGCCAAGATGCCGCAGCATCATTGCTCCAGACCAGATTTGGGCAACCGGATTGGCGATCCCTTTACCTGCGATGTCGGGCGCGGAGCCGTGCACGGGTTCGAACATGGAGGGATACAGCCGCTCCGGGTTGAGATTTGCGGATGGCGCCAAGCCGATTGATCCTGCGACGGCTGCCCCGAGGTCGGACAAAATGTCGCCAAAAAGATTCGATCCAACGATTACGTCAAACCATTCTGGGTGGGCAACGAAGTGAGCGGTCAGGATATCAATGTGATATTGATCGGAACGTACATCGGGAAATTCCTGGGCCATCGTCTTGAAACGCTCGTCCCAGAACGGCATGGTGTGCACAATACCATTTGACTTGGTTGCCGAAGTGACGTGGCGCTTGCGCTCTCGTGACAACTCGAAAGCATACCGCATAATGCGGTCACAGCCACGTCGGGTGAATACGGCTTCCTGTATTGCGAGTTCCGCGTCGGTGTTACGGAAGAGGCGGCCGCCAGCCTCGGAATACTCGCCTTCGTTATTTTCGCGAACGATGCTGAAATCAATCGCACCGGCCTCAATATCTTTTAACGGCGACTCGATACCTTTCAGAAGGCGTATTGGCCGCAGATTAACGTACTGCTGGAAGCCCCTACGGATTGGGATCAACAGACCCCAAAGCGAAATATGGTCAGGCACTCCCGGATAACCCACTGCTCCCAGATAGATCGCGTCAAATTCATGCAACTGATTCAAGCCGTCTTCGGGCATCATTCGGCCGGTCTTGAGGTAGGTTTCGCAGCTCCAATCGAAGTGCCGCCATGAAAAATTGATGTCATAGCGACGGCCAGCCGCTTCTAAAACCCGCAACCCCTCCGGAACGACCTCGCGGCCGATGCCGTCCCCTTCGATGACTGCAATCCTATAGCTCTTCAAGATTAGTGAGCTTTATTCGCTGAATAATGTTTGGTCTTTTGGGTTCGGGAATTGAAAACGTCGAAGCTTCCGTTCTTTCGAGCAGTCAGTTCCAAATAATTGCCGGCATCAGGCGAGTCCGTTGGATTGGCGATGAGATCTGGCGAAGTATTATGTGCTTCGCCGCCTTCCTCGGAAAAATGCAATTGCCAAAGGTCTTCAAGATGCGGCGATTTCTTAATGATATCAATCACGGAAGGGGTTCCGCCCTTCTTGGCTCCGTTGTCCATAATCGCGACCCGAGGATCAATTCCGTAAACCAGTGCGGGACTGCTGCTTTGGGACCAACCATGGTGGGAGACAATGTAGATCTCAACTTTGCCCAATTTGTTGATTGGGCACATCAGTTCCATTTCTTTGTCGTGAGTGAGATCGCCCAAGTCCAAAATTCTCAGCTTGCCGAAGGTGATAAGCGTTCCCAGCGAACGCAAGTTTTCGGTTTGATCCGCAGGAAACGACTCGGCGTCTTTGCAAGTTGGATTATCCTGTCCCGCACCGGGAAGTGGATTCTCTATCAATGCGCCATCTGCGCTTATAACCGTGGCTCGAATGCCTTTAACCGGAAGAATGTCGCCGGGCTTCGGCGTGATGTGTTTGTATTTGCCCGTCGCCAATACTTTTTGGTAGGCGTGCCAGTCCGCGACGGTCGGTGCGTCGTTGGTCTCATGATTCTCGCCATGATCAATAAAGGTCCCTACTGGAATTCGCTCTACGAGTTGTGGGACGCCGCCGACGTGGTCCTCATGAAAGTGCGTAATCAGGACGTAATCAATCTTGTTAATTCCAGCCGCTTTCGCCGCTGCAACAATGCGGTCGGCATCGCGGCCGTTATTGCCCGGCCATCCCGTGTCAATCAGCAGGGATTGTCCTGCGGGAGTGACGAACAGCGTGGACTGGCCTCCTTCGACGTCTATGAAGTAGATTCGGAGGGTGTTTGCCTCCGCTAATAATGGCGCGGAAAATACGGCAGCAGCGAGGCTACAGAATATTATCGCCGTAACCATTGAGCGAAACATTTTTGGCCGCAAGTCAAATCCGTCAAAAGTGGGGATCATGTCAGAGGCTCCTGGATAATTTTGCTTTCAATGAAACCACAGAGATCATCATGCGCACGCATCTTTTCGTCAAGTTAAAGATTGGAATGGAGGGACGGTCCATCGAAATTCAAACCTCTCAGTACCTTGCGTTTATCCAAGGTTTCTCCGATATTATCGGAGTGCTTGTTTGA
>PNAR01000512.1 GCA_003169715.1 Acidobacteriaceae bacterium
GTGACGACCAGATCGAGCCAGCCGTCCTTGTCGTAATCAAACCATCCAGCGCTGGTTGACCATCCACCTTCATCGGCGACGCCCGCTTTGGCAGTAACGTCGGTGAAAGTTCCATTGCCATTGTTGTGATAAAGGATGGCGCGGCCGTATCCGGTAACGTATAAGTCTGGGTAGCCATCATTGTCGTAGTCGCCAACCGCGACGCCCTGCCCGTAGTGTCCTTCGCCGCCTACGCCCGCCTTCTCCGTGACGTCGGTGAAAGTTCCATCGCCATTGTTGTGGTAGAGAGCGGAGCGCAGAGGAGTTGGCGGCTTGTAAATATCAGTTGCCGCCGATTGCACGAAGAAAAGATCCATCAGGCCATCCTGATCGTAATCAATCCAGCCGACACCAGTCCCCATCGTTTCGAGATAATACTTCTCGTCGGTTTGCGTGGAATCCTGGCGGAAGGTGATCCCGGCAGCCTGGCGCACATCCGTGTAGCGGATACTAATTGGCAAGTCGGGCTTAGTTGGGTCGGCGGCCTTTAATGGAGAGATGGTGCCAAATCCGGCAAGCATCACTACGCACGCGGACATCATCCCGAAACGAATTTGCTTAAGGCCGTTCTTTTTAAGATCGAGCGGATTGAGAGCGGAATGATCCAAGTTCGATTGATATCCGGTTGGAGAGCGCAATTATAGCCGACAAAACTTAACGCATCATAGTGTCCGGTCCGCGATTGCCAATGCCATTTGCAGTAATTGCTGTCTTGTCTCCATCGGTAGCGGCTTACCGGCCGACGGCGAAGTAACGTGAGCTTTGGCCAGGGTTTCTTCGATGCGGCCCACATCAAGGCCGCCCGCATTGCTGCCTTTGAAACGATTCAGGACTTCCCGGGCTTTATCAATTTGTCCTGTCTGATAATAAAAAATTCCAAGAGTCGAATAGCTTCCCACCCATTCCGGCAGCAGATCCACCGCGCGCTCAAGTTGCTCCCCCGCTCGCGCCGTCTTGCCTTGCAGAACCGAAACGATGCCCAAGCCCCACCAGATTTTTCCGGAACTGGGGATCCGAGCTAAACCCGTCCGCAGCGTCTGAGCCGCGCCACTGAGATCGTTGTTCCGCAACTCAACTAGCATCAGCGAGAGGTAGTACTGATCATTGTCTGGATTCCGACTGATGGCGCTGCGGAAAATCTCAGCCGCTTTTGCCGTATCGCCGAGGTGTCCATAGGTATCGCCAAGCAGATAGAGGTAAGCATCATCTTGCACGCCGGTTGCAGAAATGGTCTGCGCAGCCTTGAGCGCATCCGAATAGAGTCGCTTTCGAAAATAAGCGTTGGCAAGATCGAACTTCACATCGTCGGAGTCGGGGCTCGCGCGCAAAGCGTTTTGAAAGTGGAGGATTGCATCATCATATAAACGATAGCGCGCCAGCAGTACGCCCACCCCGGTTTGGGTGCGGAAATCGTCCGCGCCCATTTGGTCAAGCTGCGCGATCGTTTTTCGCGCCTCATCGAGTTTGCCAAGTTTCAGGTAAGTTTCCGCGAGCATATAAAGGTCCTGGGGCTGCCCCGGATGACTTTGTATCTCTTCGGTCAACTGATTCAAGTCCATTTCAGACCGCGCCGGGGCGGCAAGCGAAGAACGGTGGTCCAGATATTCAAAAAGGTGTTGATACGGATACGGGCCGGTGGCGGAATTTTTGGACAGAGTTTTGAATACCTCCAAGTCTCTCTGGGCGGCTTCGGACTGATGAAGGCTCCGCTCGACCATGGCTAGCTTGTAATAGCCGGGGGCGGGATCGGGACTCACCTGCACATATCGTCTGAGCAGTTCTTCGGCTTCCGTAAAATTCTTTTTGGTCGCCTTCAGATTTGCCAATTCCAGTAATGCGTCCGGCAGGTTTGGATTCGAGCGCAATGTGCGCCGAAACATTTCTTCGGCCTTGGCATAATTTCCCTGATGCTCCTCAATGTACCCGATATTGAATAAGCAAGAGCTGTTGCGGGGGTCCAGTTTGATTCCATCCTCAAAATATTTTCGGGCGTCGTCGAATCGGCCAAGATGGCGGTAGGATAGCCCCATAAAGGAATACGAGCGGGCAGAGGGGTCCAATTCAATCAGGGTTTTAAATTCGCCAATAGCCTTTTCGGTGTTACCCGACATGAAGTAACTTTCACCGAGCGCGGCGTGAAGATTTGCTTGTCGCGGCGCTATTTTTATCCCTGATTCAAGCAGTGGAATCGCGTCCTCGAAGTAATCCTGAGACATGCTGACGCGGGCCATGAAAAAGATGATGTCGGTGTTTCGAGGGACGAGCTTATGCGCGCGTACCAGTAAATCCAGCGCATCCAGGGGCCTTTTTTGCTGCGAATAAACCTGCGCCAAGAGGTAGAGACTATCGGCGGAATCGGGCTTAAGTTTCAGCGCGCGGTTCAATACGATTTCGGCCCTGGCATAATCCCCGCTTCGAAAGCACGCCTGGCCGAGATTGTCGAGAATCTCGAAGGTCTCAGGTTGCAGCGCATCGGCCTTGTCCAGTTCGATCTCGGCGGCCTGGTATTGTTTTTCCGAGCTCAGCAGCACGCCGAGCGTGAAATGCAACTGGACGTTATCTTTCGCCGCTTTGGAAAGTGCGCTCGCCGTCTGCAGCCCCTCGGCGGTCTTGCCAGCCTGGAGATAAGCGCGGACCAGGCTGAGCCGACTTTCCAAATTCGCAGGACGTACTTTCTCAAGGTGGTAAATTGCCGTTGCAGGAGAACCGGAAGCAAGAAGAAGGAGCGCCAGATTGTAATTTGCATCGTGATTTGCCGGATCAGAACTCAACACCCGTAAGAATTCTTTTTTTCCCAAATCCGCATGCCCCAGCGCAATGTATGCATTGCCAAGATTGTTGCGAGTCGGGATCGAATTGGGATTGAATTTCAAAGCACGCTGGAACGCATCGAGCGCGTCCGCGTAGTCTTTCTGCTCGCTGCAAATAATTCCCAGCAAGTTATAGCCTTCGGCGCTCGAAGGATTCAGCGCCAGTTGGCCTTCAACCTCATGCCTAGCTTGATCGAGAAGCCCTTGTTGGAGAAGAGCCTTCGTCTCGCGGAAGGGCGAATCTTTCGAAGGCCGGCGGGCGGCACTTCCAACTGGAGAAGTTTGCTTAGCCCCATTTCCTCTAGCCGAGGAACAAAAACAACTCAGCGCCAGGAGAGCGGCGAGACTGATTCGAGCGCTCGCCGTTTTTAACAAACGTAGACTTGGTAAACGATGGGTTGGCAGGCCAATCACCATACTTGCCTCCGCCTCACTCTATCGTGGTCTCGCGAAGAGGATCAATGCAGCAGATCCAGCGCCTGCTGAGCGCCCTGATGTCCGGGTTGTCGGCGCAAAAGCGCAAGCAATACTTCTCTTGCTTCTTCGGTATCGTTTGAAATTACGTAAAGGCGCGCGAGGTTCATATATGCCTGATCGAAGTCCGGGGCAACCTGGATGCAAGCCTTGAACTTTTCTTCGGCCTCTCGAAAACGCCGCTCCCGAACAAACAAGACGCCCAGATTGTTGATGGCGTCCGGATAATCTGCACGCAAGGTCACGGCTCTTACGAAATATTGTTCGGCACGTTCCATTTGACTTTGCTGCGCATAGAGCATGCCTAAATTGTAATTCACCTCGGCATTGTCCGGTTCAAGATCGAGGGCGCGACTCAGCGCCGTTTCCGCTAACGGAAAGGACTTTTGCCGCCGGTAAATGTTTCCGAGATTCGTCAGGGCGACGGCATAGTCGGGTTTTAGCGCCAGCGAGTGTTGAAAATTACGAATGGCTTCGCTGGCATGACCCTCTTCAGCCTCCAACATCCCGAGATTGTTCCAGGCTTCCGAATACTCCGGACGAAGCTTCACCGTTTTTTGAAGATATTCGCGCGCCTCTGAAAGAGAATTTTTTCGCAGATAGAGCGTTCCCAGATTGTAATAAGCTTCGGGATCGTCTGGCCTCACGGCAATGACCTGCTTGAACCATGCCGCCGCCTGGTCCAGGTATCCGCGCTGAAAGAATGCGATCCCATAAGTGAAATCATTTCGTTGAAATGTGCTCTGGTAAAGCGTTCCCTCAAAGGGCAAAGCTCGGCGAACAGAATTATTCGGAGAGCTTCGGTACTTCCGTGAATCCTCTACGACGCGATCGGGATTTATTGATCCCTGATATACCTTTACGATCATGCCTTCCCCATTGATTAGGAACGAAGTCGGGATGGCCATATTTCGACGGCGGTCGAAAAGATAGCGATAGATCAGGTTGTAAACTCCCGCGACCTCGTCGCTGGCAACGACGATTGGAAAAGAAATTCCTTCCGCTTCGGCGAACGACTTCGCAGCAGCGGCATCGCTCTCCGCATCAACATTCAGAGCGACGATACTGACGCCGCTTGCCGCGCTCCTGGATTGGTACTGACGGAGAAGTTGCAGCGCCTCCTTGCTCTGCTCAGACGCCAACCGCCAAAATATCAGTAGCAGAAACCGTCCGCGAAACGATCGCATCTCCAAGATTTTCGCGCTTAAGTCGGGTAACGAAAATTCGGGCGCGCTTAGGGGATCAATCAACCACGTTTCAATGTAGGGTGGCAAAGGCTCGATCTTTTGAGCTTCTGTTGGCTGGGCATAAGAAGCGGGCGAATCCGCAAACGGCTGGACGCGAAAGTCCGGCGAGCCTTCTTCAATTTCGATCCGGCGATTTACCGGCAAGCGCTCAAACGTCTGGGTCGATCCGCCAGGCCAGCGGATGGTCGCACGGATGGTCGCATTCACGGTCCCTACGCCGAAAAATAATTCCTTCGTGTGCTGAGACAGGAATCCGGAACCAGCCTGGAGGAATTTGGTCTGGCGAAGTCCGCCTGATTCAATCGTCACCGCGGCGCCAATTCCGTCGCGGTTGCTTTTCCCTCCCCTCAGACGGAATGCGATGGAGTTGCCAAGGTCTTTCATCACATTGTGAAGTATTCGTATTTGCGGCGCGTTCCGATTTTTTAGAATAATTTCCAGCCGTCCGTCATGGTCGAGGTCCGCAAGTGCGAATGACCGGCTGTCTTCAGGAAAATCCAGTCCTATTGCGCCTGAAACGTCTGAAAAGGTGCCGTCACGGTTATTTGCATAGAAAACATTTCGCTCGGATCCGCTCCAGGAGGAATCGGAGCGGACGGCTTCGTTGATTGCGTTCCATCCGCGCTCATAGTTTGGCTTTGGTGCCGAATCACGCGGCGATTGAGCTACAACCTGGCGCCAGAAGAAACTCGAAAGATCTCGATTATCCGGTCCGGAAATGTAACCGTTCGCAATGTAGAGATCGGGATAACCGTCGTGGTCGAAATCCCATGCGTCGGATGACCAGGCCCAGCGGCCCATTTCTACCCCGGCCGCGGCGCTCACATTCTTGAATTTTCCATCTCCTGAATTTTGATAGAGCGCATTACCTCGCGCGTGTTGGCGGTAAAGCGCGCGGATAGTCTCGGGATCTTGCCCATGAAAAAGCGCCTGTTCGGAAACTCGAAGGCCTGCGGCGGACCACATGTCGGCGACATAGATATCCTGATTTCCATCATTATTGAAATCAAACCAGCATGCGCTCATTCCCGCGCCAGCGTCCTGCACACCGGCATCAGCAGATACATCTGAGAACGTTCCATCGCCCTGGTTGCGGTAAAGATTGTTGCGGCCGAAGTCGTTGGCGACGTACAAGTCGGGCCATCCATCGGAGTTGCAATCGCCCCAGGCGCAGGAGAAGCTGTAACGGTCATTCTCAGCGTTCAAGCCAGCGGCCCGCGTCCGGTCCACGAACAACGCGGCGCCTTCATTGTGGAATAGAAAATTTGGAGGCCCATTGCGCGCGTCAAAATATGGCGCTGGATAGTGATACTGATCCAGGCCCAGATAGTAACTGTAGAGGCAGAAGTAAATATCGAGGCGTCCGTCGCGATCATAATCGGCAACGGCAGCGTGAGTAAACGTCCCTTCCGGAGGGCGGGAGAACTTGAAAGCGTCGCGTTTGAGCGAGAACTTTCCATTCCCCTGATTCAAGAACAGCAACGGACCGTTGCCACAAACTACCAGCAGATCTTGCAGGCCTTTGTTTTCAAAATCCGCGAAAAGCGCGCACGCTGTGCTGTCGAGCACACCCACTCCGCTGCTTTGCGTCACATCTTCAAATGTGCCGTCGCCACGGTTGCGATAGAGTCGGTTAGGGAGGCCGGAGGGCTGGCACACATAAATATCGTCGAGGCCGTCGCTATCAAAATCTCCTGCCGCCACGCCATTGTTACCGTAAACGTCAATTCCGCACGCGCCGTCAAGGATGGTGCGCCAGTAGTCGGCTCCATGAAGCAATTGCTGTTTGTACGAATCCGTGGGCCCAAGCGCTACGTTAGTAACGTCAACAAAGAGCGGACCGGATGCGCGGCAAAGTGTCTCTTCGGTCGCTCTCCAGTGGGAGATGCGCCACCCGGTGGCGTCGTCGCGCGACCACATTGTTTGCCAATATCCAATGCGCTGCTCGCGGGTCGCGTCGCGTCGCGTTCCGACGAACTCATAGCGGATTTCGCACTCGATCGTCAGCGCACTCCTGTCCGTTTTCTGCTCTTTGATACCTGTGATTTCAAGTCTCGTGGTTTCCACGCGTGTCAGTGAAGACAGATAACTCCTGATCTCGCCGAGAAAATTATCGCTCCCTCTGGTGGTCTCGTTCTTAAACTGCCTTCGGAAAATTTCTAATCCGTCATCGGATCGCAAACGATTTTCGGTGAACGAGGTCAGTCGTGAAGCTTCGATCGCAGGATGAACCAGTCTTCCCAGTATCTCAAGAGCGGGCGGTAAGGTTTTGAGTCCATCAGCCCATTTGCGGAACAGTGCAATGATTTCGAAGGCATATTTTTCGGTAATGTATTCGTCCGCGCCGGGAATGATTTTGGTGAGACTATCCTCAAGAGGAGACTTTTCGGGATAGTGGGGAACCAGCCGCAAATCGGCGAATGACGGGAACAATGGCGGGAGGGCTGGCTTCCCTTGCAGAAACCCTGGGAGAAGCTGAAGCGAGGACGCACGAAACTTCGACGGAATAAGAACCATGGGTGCCCATGCCATCCGCGTGAGAAACTTGCGACGGGAAGCATCATGATTTCGCTCTCTATCTCGATGACGCGACATTCGGAATCCAGGATGCTGGGAGCGGCTGATCGCATTTGCATCGTAGCACCGTGGATTTGCGATTGCGAAACAGTACGCGGGTAGGACACAATCAGGGAAGTAAGGAAGCCGGGAACTCAATGCGGAGCGGGGCCTGATGAATCCCCCAAGATCAGCTGGGCCCCAATGTGGTATTCCTTGCCATGAGAATTCGAGGAACCGGAAAGTTCGTGCAGAGCATCAGCCGCCATGCGCCCAAGAATTTCGCGATGAATGTCTACCGTCGTGATGGAAGGGTTGCTGTATTCTGCGAGACGTGTCTTGTCAAAGCCCGTGACCGAGATATCCTGTGGCACGCGGAACCCCGCTTGTAGCAATCCTTTCAAGACGCCAACGGCAGTTAGATCGTTGACCGCCATTACGGCGGTCGGGCGTGGCGATAAACCCGCAATGGACCGGCCGGCTGCTAATCCGCCTTCGAAACGCAAGTCGCCAGGTAATATCGGGCCGGGACTGAGCCCCAGTGCTCGCATACATTTTTCATAAGCCTGCTGCCGCACCCGGTTGGACTTTAGCGAATGCTTGCCGGCGACGAAAGCAATCTGCCGGTGGCCATTTTCGTGAAGATGCGCGACTATCTGTTTCACGCCCGAAACGTAATCAATGCGAAGGTTACTCATGTATGGACCTACCGGCGCGAGGTCCAGAAAGGCGACAGCAATTTTCCTTCGAGCGAGCTCGTCAATGAGCTGCAAGCTGATCTCGGAAGTCATTACAGCAACACCGCGGACTTTGTGCTCCATCATTCGTTCGGCGGCTTCCCGCGTCCGTCGTGAATCGTAATTGGTGTCGCTAAGAATGGCGTCGTAACCAAGCTGCCGGGCTCGAATTTCAAAACCCTTGATCACTTCAGGGAAAAACGGGTTCTCGATATCGGAGACGATAATTCCCAGCGTCCGAAGATCGTGCGACGCAAGATGACGTGCGTGCGCGTTCGGTATGTAGCCAAGTTTCTTAATAACTGAGAGGACGCGACCGTAGGTATTTGGCCCCACCTTTCCAGTATTGTTCAAAACGTTCGAGACGGTCGCGGTGGAAACACCCGCAGCGTCCGCCACGTCACGAATAGTAACGTTCATTTCTTTGCCATGTCGGACAGTACCTCACCCGCGTTTCATTTTCCACAGGAACAAGAACGGAATATGAAACAAAAAAACTTGACAACTCGCAATGCTCAGTGGTATTCCCACTACCTAGTGTTTTTATGTTAGGGGTTAAACGCTTAAGCGGCTTGGGTTAAGCGCTTAAGTTAATATTGCCAAGTTCCCGTCCCAAGCAACCGACCGCGGCAAATTAGTCACGAACCGCCGAAAACCTTGCCAACATGTAAGGCGGCGAAAATTTGAGGAGCGAGTAAATGAACCGAAACTTTGTACGTCGTGTCCTGACAAATATGCTGGTTATGTTAGTTGGCATCATGTCGGTGAGCGTCATTGCTCTCTACGCCCAGGTTGACACTGGTTCCATTTTGGGAACCGTCACGGATTCTTCAGGAGCTCTCCTAGGCGGTGCCACAGTCACTCTTACTAACGAAGGGACGAATGCCGCGCTCACAACGACTGCGGCACCAGACGGTTCATATACATTTAGCCCGGTAAGAATCGGTGTCTACAAACTCGACGCATCTTCTCATGGGTTCGACACAGTCACTGTGCCTCATGTCACAGTCGCAATTGGCGCAAACGCCCTTGTCAACTTTACGCTAAAACCCGGCAGCACATCGGAAACGGTGGAGGTGACAGGATCCGCACCAGTCTTGCAAACCCAGGAAGCTTCCGTTGGTCAGGTAGTAGATGAACGCAGTATCAACAATCTCCCGCTGAACGGGAGGAACTTCACTTTTCTTGCGCAGCTTGCCGCGGGAGTGAACTCACCCGAGCAGGACACACGCGGCAATGCAGCCAGCGGTGCCTTTTCGGCTAATGGTTCTCGTCCGGCTCAAAACAACTACATGCTCGATGGCATTGATAATAACTCGGACACTGTGGACTTTCTGAATGGCACGAATTACGTCGTTCTTCCTCCGGTGGATGCAATTCAAGAATTCAAGGTGCAGACCTCCGACTTCAGCGCTGAGTATGGACGCTCCGGAGCCGCAGTCCTCAATGCCACTATCAAGTCGGGAACCAATAATTTCCATGGAACGGGCTGGGAATTTTTCCGAAATGATGCCCTCGATGCGGCGGATTACTTTGAAGACGCCAACCAGGTCCGGAAGGGTGAACTGCGCCAGAACCAGTTCGGAGTTGCGGTTGGCGGACCAGTTATCAAAAATAAGATATTCCTTTTCGGCGATTATGAGGGGTTACAAAGGTTTCAAGGGACGATTTTGACGGGGTCCGTCCCCACATG
>PNAR01000155.1:0-4538 GCA_003169715.1 Acidobacteriaceae bacterium
ATCATCACAATTTCTGCTGCAGATCCGTTGAATCTAGTTGGGATCCTTGTGCCCGGTGACCGCGTGCCGGCGATCTCGGGAAAGACTGTCAGCTTCCGCGATGGCATGGCAATACTGGATCTCGATCAGTACACAACAATCGCTCCAGACTCACTTGATGGACCATATCAAGCTACGGGCTAACGGCAGAAAAAATCGGGAGCTCGATGAGGGGGTCTCAGCGCTCCCGATTGGCTCCGTCGCGCAAGATTGCTGAAAGCGCTTCCCCGGTCGCTTTTGCCAACAGTGCCGTCTGCCTTGTAACATTCCGGCACGTATCCCTGAAGATTTAACATTTTTGTTACGAAATCCGGACAAATCCGCTGGTATGCCAAGCAGATTCATAACTTTATTTTAGCTCGGCATGCGCTAAACAATTACAAACAAAGGCGATGGACCGTCAGAAGACGCGACAAATGGACTTCAACAAAGGTTGGCGAAACAAGCCAGGGCGATGGCCACAGATGGTTTTTAATGGGGTCTCTGTCCGCTGAGCGGACAACAGCGAACATATCTATCCTCTTTCCAGCAAAAATAAGGTCTTCTTCTACGGGAGTTTTAGATTGAAAAGTACCGCCGGGTCCACA
The DNA here is from genome assembly GCA_003169715.1 of Acidobacteriaceae bacterium. GTDB lineage: Bacteria > Acidobacteriota > Terriglobia > Terriglobales > Acidobacteriaceae > PALSA-188. The sequence goes on from PNAR01000155.1 coordinate 627, forward strand.
TACAAACCTTCCCATCGAACTGCTACGTGGAGATGGGGACCGGTGGCCCGGCCCGTGCCTCCGCTTAAGCCGATCAATTGCCCGCGCTTCACATGCTCCCCTTCTTTGACTTTGAATTCCGAAAGATGCATGTAAATCGTCAACAGCCCCTGACCGTGGTCCAGCATTACGCAATTCCCTTCAAAGAACATGGGTCTCGCCACCAAAACGGTGCCGCTGTTGACGGCGGAAACCGGCGTGCCCCCAGGCACAGCAAAATCCAGGCCTTGATGCGTGCTTTGTACCTGACCGTTGAAAGTCCGTTGCGTCCCGAAGACGTCAGAGATGCGTGCAGTCACGGGCGGCTCAAACCCTCCCGACCATTCTTTTAGCGGATTCACCCGGCCGAATACTTCCTGCTTAACGCTCTTGTCCTGCATGGCCTTTTTAAGCTGTTCGGGATCGGGTTCGGTAAATTGCTTTCCGACGGTCACCGCAATGCTTTCATAGGTCCCGCGGGTGACGGCAACGTTCCGCAGAAAAGTAATCTTCATTCCACGGCTCGTGACCCCGCTCAGTTGCAGCGGATACTTTCCCTCTTTCGTATCCAGGCTGATGCCCGCGATGCCATACCACTTCTTTTTATGCGGGTCGAAGGAAAAGTAGACCTCGTGATCCATCCATTTCGCTTCCAGAGATTTCAAATGGACTGGAGGCGTTACCTGAAACAGTATGGGGGACCCATTGACTAATCGGAATGGCTCCCAGTGAACCGTCCAGAGTTCGTCAGCTGAAGCGAGTTGAACAAAAAGCGTGCTGCTTAGCGAGAAGATTAGAATGCAAATTAAGGGTGTTCTGATCATTCGCAAAAAAAGCGTACGAGCCAGCCTAGCACTCACCAATCAAGTTTACAGTCTATAATTCGGCGCGTGACTAACCGTTTTTCAGTCCTGGGAATTCTGGGCGTGATCGGGTATTCGGCGATTCTTACCTTTCCACAGACTCTACCGAAGGAAGCAAAGGCTGACCGAGTGGTGGTAGTGAAAAAGGACCGTACTCTAACTCTATTCAGACATGGCGCGATTCTAAAGAGATACAAAGTCGCTTTGGGCAGAAGTCCTATTGGTCCAAAGAGTCGTCAAGGCGATCACAAGACTCCAGAGGGTATTTATGCCCTCGACAGAAGAAATGCCCATAGCAGGTTTTACCGTGCGATTCATATCTCTTATCCGAACGCTCAAGATCGCCTTCGTGCGAAAAAATCGGGGGTATCGCCTGGAGGGGATATTTTTCTTCATGGATTGCCGGATGGCTTTGGCTGGTTGGGCGACACTCACCGTTTAAAAGATTGGACCGATGGCTGCATTGCGGTGACCAATAATGAAATGGACGAAATCTGGGTCGCGGTCCCTGATGGAACCGTCATTGAAATCCGCCCCTAAATGCGCCCCCTCTAGCTGTGCTAGTATTTTCGCTTCCCTGCGGATATTTGCAACGCATCCTCAAGGACCCTGATCATCATCCAAGCACACCCGAAGATTAGGGAAGCGGAATAACGATGAAAGATACTTTGGGAGTCTTGTTGGCTGGAGGAGCCGGGGAAAGGCTTTATCCTCTGACTCGCGACCGCGCCAAGCCTGCCGTCACTTTTGGCGGCATGTATCGCATTATTGATATCACTCTTTCCAATTGCATTAACTCCGATCTGCGCCGCGTTTACATCCTTACTCAATACAAGGCGCTGTCTTTGAATCGCCACATCCGCGAGGGGTGGAACATCGTAGGCCGCGAAATGGGAGAGTTCATCGAAGTGCTTCCTCCCATGAAGCGGGTCAGCGATCAGTGGTACCAGGGCACGGCCGACGCGGTTTATCAGAATATTTATTCCATTGGATCGGAGCAGCCGCGCCATGTTTTGATTCTCTCCGGCGACCACATTTACAAAATGAATTACGGTCGCATGTTGAAACAGCACAATGATTCCGGTGCTGACGTGACACTTGCGACCATTCAGGTTGATCCCGAGGAAGTTGCCAGATTCGGAGTCGTGGACGTAGATCGCGATTACCGCGTGGTTGGTTTCTTGGAGAAACCCAAGCAGACGGAGCTGCGATCGCCCTACAACCCATCCAAGGTTTCGGCCTCAATGGGCATTTACATCTTTAATACTGATGTGCTCATTCCGGTGCTTCTGAAAGACGCCGAGGACGAGCAGTCCAGCCATGATTTCGGCAAAGATATTTTGCCGAAAATGATGGACGACTATCGCGTATATTCCTTCGATTTTGTGGATGAAAACAAGAAGGAAGCGCTTTACTGGCGCGATGTCGGAACTCTCGAGGCCTATTACGAGGCGAACATGGACATTGTCTCCGTCTCGCCCGTGTTTAATCTTTACGACTCGCAGTGGCCAATTCGAACTCATCAGCGGCAGTATCCTCCCGCAAAGTTCGTTTTCGCCGAAGAGGGACGTACCGGGCAAGCCCTGGATTCAATCGTCTCGGCGGGGTGCATTGTTTCCGGCAGTCGCGTGCGAAACAGCGTGCTGTCCCCGGACGTGCGCGTAAACTCCTACAGCGACATTGACGCCAGCATCTTGTTCTCTCATGTCAACGTCGGACGGCATTGCCGCATCCGCAATGCCATCATTGACCGCGACGTGCACATTCCGGAAGGAACGACAGTTGGATACGATCCCGAAGCCGACCGCCAGAAATATTTTGTGACCGAAAGCGGCATCACTGTCGTGACTCGTGATTACTCGCTGTTCGAAAATCCTGTGACCGTGGATTACTTCACCAGCGAGTGAAATAGGCGTCAGTATGTAGTAGAAGTGCGGCGCTCAATCGCTGAGATGACGATGTGCGCGCGTTCCGGCACGGCCTCGAAGAATATTCGCCAATTCCCCACGCGGCGTCGAAACCCCGGCAGTCCTTGCAGTTTGCGAATATCGCCCTCAAATGGGTTCTGCTGCATTTCATTGAGCACTGCTAGTATCCGATTGCGGTGTCCTTCGCGGGAATGCTCTTAAGAGACTTTCTTGCGGGTGCGGCGAGGACGACGGTCCATTCCATCAACAAACTCCCCAAGCGTGACATAGTTGCCGCGCCTATAGGCGTTCATCCCCCGGCGATAAGCCCGAGCCTCACCGGCAGTGGGCCGCTCGCCGGGTAACGTGGACAAGTAAATCCGCAGCGCCTCGCGCACAAGCTCTGAGCGAGTGCGGTGCTCGATCTTCATGACCTTTTCGACCTGCTTCGCCATCGCAGGGGGAAGGGACACAGTAACCGTAATTGTTTCCCTCATTCTAGTTGTTACTTTGTCATACTTAGTAATATAAGTCAAAATCCGTTTGGTACTTCAGGCTCCCCGCTTCGTCTTCAATTCCTCCAATAGCTGCTCGATGCGATCTTCTTTCTCCAACGCGGCGAGCCGGTCTTCTACGTCGTCTGCGGCCATCTCCGACTTGGCCTGGCTTGTAGCCTGCGAATGTGCGACCTTGTGCTTCATACGATCGAATGCGGCGCCGCTTGATCCGTTGCCAGACGCCATTTTTGCATCGCTGGCTTTAGACACCGCACGCGCCCGCCGGTGCTGCGCGATGAGCAGATCAGCTTTGGCTTGCGCCTCGGTGAGTTTTTGTTCCAATTGCCGCAGCGCAGTCTTCAAATTTTCGACTTGCGCTTTTTGATCGGCCACCTGCTGGGCATAGCCTTCACTAAGGTCGCGATAGCTTTCGACTCGTTGAAGAGCCGCCCGCGCCAGATCGTCCTGCTTCTTGTCCACGGCAAGCTCCGCCTTGCGCATCCACTCCGCAACTTTGTCGTCGTTTTCTTTGCGTTTCTTGTCGAGTAGATGTTGATCGGCAATCGCAATTGCCACCTGGGTCTTAACCTGTAGGAACTGGTTCTGCATGTCGAGAATCACCTGCTT
>PNAR01000155.1:4554-5688 GCA_003169715.1 Acidobacteriaceae bacterium
TTTACTTTTCCGAGCAGCTCCGACATCTTCATGCCGCTGAGCGTTTCAAACAGCGCGGGAATCTGCGCCGCAATCTCCGTTATATCGCCGGTAATTTTGTTCATGCCGGCGCTCGAACCGTTACCGGTGGAAACGATGGTGATCTTGTCGACATTGGCCAGCGGCGCGGTCAGCGCCCTCACGATTTCCGGCATGTTGGTCAGCAGCTTGTCGACCACGGCCGCCTGGTTCCATTGCTGATAAGCCTCCGCTTTCACGTTCATCGCTTTCGCTTCCGCCTCGCCTTTCTTGAGGATGATCTCGGCTTCCGCTTCACCCTGGGTGCGAATCGCCGAGGCGCGGCCTTCCGCCTCGAATATATTCCGCTGGCGCTCAGCGGCGGCGCACTGGACGTCACGTTGACGGTCGATTTCGGCTCCCTTGAGAACACTCGCGATCAACTCTTTTTCGTGGCGCAGAATCTCCGCTTCCTGGACCTTGATTTCCTGCTCTTTTTCCACCTGCCGGACCTTCACTGCCTCGGCCACCACCTGTTGCTGCATGATGTTGGTCTGAATGTCATACGCTTTATCCGCTTGTGCCTGCTGCCTCTTTATGATTTCGAGATACTGCGCTTTCTTCACTTCCAGATCACGCTGCGACTCGGCTTGCTTCGCCAAAGAGAGAGTTTGCGCGAGCACCCGCTCCTGATCCGCCTGCGCTGTGGCGACCGCTGCGGCGCGAGAGGCCTCGGCACGCTTAATAGCTGTATCGCGCTCGGCTTCGGCCGTCGCGATTTCGGCATCTCTTTTCACGCGGGCGACATCCGGACGACCCATATTGGTGATGTAGTCGTTCTTGTCCCGAATCTCTTTGATAGTGAAGGAAATAACCTCGAGGCCCATCTTGGTCATGTCGTCGGCGCAGGTAGCGCGGACGCGGTCGCCCACCATTTCCGGCTCCTTGACGATCTGTTCCACCGAAAGTTGTCCGATGATGCCGCGCAGGTGGCCTTCCATCACCAGCTTGATGAGACCCTGTCGCTCCTCGTCGTTCTTGGTCAGGAATTGTTCCGCGGCGGTGATAATTGACTCCGGATCCGACTTCACCTTGATTTGCGAAACGGCTTCCACCGTCACCGCGACGCCCTGCGCG
>PNAR01000421.1 GCA_003169715.1 Acidobacteriaceae bacterium
TGGCGACCTTCTCTATGACGAGAGGGGCTACCGACATGATTCTCGTCTTCCGTCCGCCCCCAACTTTGGTTCCCAGGTCAAACGCCGCGGACAAGAGTGTCCGCGGCACATGACTTGGAGGTTGCCGGGCGAGTTTCGTTTATAATTAATCCTGTGCCACAGCCAATTAAAGTCCGGGGACGGTTCGCAACGGTTCGGGACACGGCCGAGGCTCTTGGCGTATCCGAATCGCGAGTGCGTGGACTGATTGATGTCTTAAAGCGTCACACACGTGACGATGCGAATCCGGTCTCGCGCTATCGAAGAGCAAATCGCGCGGGTATAGTAATTGCTGCCAAAAAGAGTGCTGGCAGCAAACATGCCGAATTCGCGACCCCGAAGTCTAAAGCAAACGGCTCGAAAACATCCCGCTAGCGCGGAATCGGTATTTCTCAACATTCCGTACGACTCACAATTTGAAAATTTATTTCTCGCGTACATCGCCGCCATCAGCGCTTTCGGGTTCATTCCACGTGCCACGCTGGAAATTCCGTCCAGCCAGATGCGACTCGAACGAATATTGGGGCTTATCGAACAATGTCAATATTCAGTGCACGACCTTTCCCGTGTGCAACTTGACCGAGCGCATCCTCGGACGCCGCGTTTCAATATGCCGTTTGAACTGGGGTTGGCGATTGGGCTGGAACGGGCTGCGCGGATTAAGCATGTTTGGGTCGTTTGCGAGTCAGAAGCGCATCGAGTTCAGAAGTCCCTCAGCGATCTGAATGGGACCGACATTTACGTTCATGATGGCACCATTCGGGGTGTATTCCGCGAGTTCGGAAGCATATTCGTGAGAAATAGCCGGCAGCCTACGGTACGGGAGATGATGTCTATTTATCAGATTCTGAGACGAAGTTTAAGGGAAGTCCTGGCACGGGCGGGTCAGACCTCTCCGTTTAATGCGCGTGTGTTTCGGGATTTGTGCGTTATTGCGAGCCTGAACGCTAATGGGTTGGACAAGCCCGATTCGTAAACGGTCCAGTAATCGGGGCCGCTATGGGCCAACCAAGGTAACTAAATTCCTACTGGCCTTTGGGCGAATTTCAGGGCATACTATTTGTAGGCCCGACCCCCCGTGGCCGGGGAGCTCCAACATGCCAGTGCTGGAACAGAAGGTCGAAGCCGAAGTAAGCAGCCCTTTACCTGAAGATCACCAACCAAAACAACGCCGGCGAATGTTGATTGCGCTCGTGCTTTTGCTAGCGTCGCTTGTCGTCGTGGCCGCCAAAAACTGGCCATTTTTGTCACAGTATCTGTTTCCACCCGACGTCGCGTCGCAAGCTGACCAGTCGGACGACAGCTCCGCTGAAATTACCACCGAAGCTGCGCCCAAAGTGACTCAGCCGGTCCTGCCAGCCACTTCAAGAGCCAAGGCTAAACCGCATAAGCGAGCCCCAACAGCGACAGCGAATGCTGAGGATGCCTCTGGACCGGTTGTGACTGCTACGAGCCGCGCGGTTCTACCTCCGCTCCAGGTTGAGGTAGTTGCCGGAGATCATCATCAAACCGTGCGTGCCGGGAACAATTCGGTAAAGGTGGACATGCAGCCGAGTACGCCCGCCGTGTCTGAGCCAGCCGCTGTTGCCACCGAGAGCGCCCGTCAAGCCACAATCGTTGCGTCGGACCGCGTTAAGATTTCGCCGAGCGCGGCTGAAGTGATTTCCCGCCCAGTGCGCCCCAATTACCCGCTGCTAGCGCGGCAGATGAAAGTTGAGGGAGCGGTCGTATTGCAAGCTCTGATCGGCAAAGAGGGCAGCATTCAGGATTTGCACGTGATCAGCGGTCCTGCGATTCTTTCCGAAGCGGCGCGTGAAGCGGTCACGCAATGGCACTTCAAGCCGTACTACCTGGACGGGAAGGCCGTCGAAACCGAAGCCCGGATCACGGTGAACTTCACGATCTCCACTAATTAATTGATGGCGTTGATTATGTGGCGCGGACACTCCTGTCCGCTGATTTTGACTTAGTCTTTCGGTCTTGCTGAAGATCAACATCAACAGCGGCGGACAAGAGTGTCCGCCCCACATAATGCTGCCTGCCCTGAAAGCGCTCCACCATGCGCCTCTTTGTCGCCCTCGATATTGCCGCAGATATTCGCGCGCGTATCCAGCGCTTTGTAGAAGGAATATCGGGATTTGCGCCGGACGTACGATGGATGCGCCCGGAGTCGCTGCACGTCACTTTAAAGTTCATCGGCGAGAAGCCCGATGAGACAGTCGAAAAAATCAAACTCGCACTATCCTCTGTCAGGTCTAAACCTTTAGAAATTGTATTTCGCGAATACGGATTCTTTCCCGGACTGAAGCTTCCCCGCATTTTTTGGATTGGCCTCAATGGGGGTCCCGAACTTGCTTCGCTCGCCGCCACCATTGACGAAGCAATGTTCGCCCTTGGAGTACCCAAAGAGATTCATCCATTTAGTCCGCATATTACCCTTGCGCGGGCGGGATCAGGCAGACCACGTCAGCGAAAAGATGACCGTCCGAATCGCCGATTCGAACGTCTACAGGAAAAATTGAAAGCATTGTCTGCGCCGGAATTTGGTACGATGACCGCCCATGAGTTCTTTCTCTATGAGAGTAAGCTTTCCGCAGAAGGATCTCATTACACGAAGATCGCCCGCTTCGAATTGCGCTGATCCGTTCCGCATAAAGCGAGGGCGCTAACTAAATTTGTGTCAATTTTTTCAGCCATCGTCATTGGATATCTCCTCGGATCAATTCCGTTTGGGTTCATCCTCGTTCGCTCATTTCGCGGCGTAGACATTCGAAATGTGGGCAGCGGAAATATTGGCGCTACGAACGTCGCGCGGTCGTCCCCGCTGTTGGGTGTTTTGACGTTAGCTCTCGACGCGCTCAAGGGTTTCGCGGCGGTCGCGCTCACTGTGTTCCTATTTCCAGGAAGGCCCGTACTGGCTGCGGCCGTCGCGCTCTTCGCGATTGCCGGCCATATGTTTCCCGTCTGGCTTCATTTTCGAGGGGGTAAGGGCGTGGCAACCGGGCTGGGTTCGTTTGTCGTCCTCGCGCCAAAAGCGGTTTTGTTGGCAGCAGCGATATTTGCCGTGGTTGTTCTCGTTTTCCGCTACGTCTCTCTGGGCTCGATTATTGCGGTGATTCTCTTTCCGCTCTTGGTGATCCTGATTGATCGGCAACTCTGTTATCCCGCAATCGCGTGGATAGCAGTCGCTTCCGTCCTCATTGTTTTTAGGCACCACGCCAACATTCGCCGGTTGATTTCAGGAACCGAGCCTCGTTTCAGGTGGAAGCGGGGATGAGTCGAATCGCGATTATCGGCGCGGGAGCGTGGGGAACAGGTCTTTCGATCATCCTGGGACGGCAGGGTGCACACCAGATACAACTGTGGGCTCACGAAAAAGAGGTTTGCGACTCCATTGCCTCCACGCGGATTAACCAGATATTTCTTCCGCAACAGCCAATTCCACAATGCGTCAACGCGACAAGCAGCCTGGAGCAAGCCCTGCAAAAAGCTGAAATTGTCATTAGCGTTATGCCTTCCCAGCACTGTCGTACTTTGCTGCTGGAAATGCGACTCCATCTGCATCGTGGCATGTTGTTTGTCAGTGCCACGAAAGGTCTGGAGCCGCAGACTTTACTGAGAATGACCGAAGTGATTACGGCAGTGATCTCTTCAGATAGAGGATTCGTTCCACGTGTTGGAGCACTTAGCGGTCCTTCCTTTGCTTTGGAGGCAGCGCGCGGAGATCCCACGGCGCTCACGATTGCGTCTAGCGATGGCGAACTCGCGCGAATTGTGCAAAAGGAATTCAGTGATGCCCGGTTTCGCTTGTATAGCAACGATGACGTCACCGGGGTAGAACTCGGCGGTGCGTTGAAAAACATCATAGCCATGGCGGCCGGAGTGTGCAGCGGCCTGGGATTTGGACACAATTCCATCGCGGCCCTCATCACGCGAGGCCTTGCCGAAATTACTCGTTTGGTCGTCGCGTGCGGCGGACGATCGGAGACCATGGCGGGATTAGCGGGCCTTGGCGACCTGGTACTTACTTGCACTGGGGAGCTCTCGAGAAATCGCAGCGTTGGATTCGAATTAGGCCGGGGACGCAAGCTGCCAGATATCATCAGCGCAATGCATGGTATGGT
>PNAR01000529.1 GCA_003169715.1 Acidobacteriaceae bacterium
CGGAAATGTGTTTGGCGGTCATCTGGTGCGACCAAGGCGCTGTCCGCAGGGTTGCGGGGCGGATTCGAGTTTAGTCGCGGGGCTGAGGGCCTCACGACGAACGGGGTAACTGGAAAGTACATACCCCCACCCCCGGTGTTTTTTCGTAAGGATATCAATCCATGGTAGTTGCGAGCGTATTTGTCGCAAGGATATCATTCTAAATGGCTTATTGCTACGCTTGTTTTTAGAGGCAAAATGCACGCGCGGCTCGTTTTGCGCCCCTGGCCGACCGCCCGGTTGGTGAGGAGGATGAGCGCGAATTGGATTCCGCTTCGTTTTGGACATACTTCTATTTTACAGGATGGGGCAAACGCGATTTGCACAGAGACGATTTGGGTCAATTTAACGAGAGGGAAGGGCCGTGTTACGGGACGAGCTGAGCTGTGAGATGCACTCTGTGTAATGAAAAAACTCACGTTTTCATCTTTGCCTCGATGTAGCCCAAAACGGCTCGTGAAAGATTGATGTAAAGCATGGCCTCTGGTGCATTCAGAAGTAATTCGTTTGGATGGGCGAGCGTCGCGCGATTGCGAATAGTGTTTAGGCTATCGAGAGCTGATGCTATTGAGCCGAACAGTCTCTTAGCTTCAGAATCATGGGGAATGACAGAGGAGAATTCAGGAAATTGTTCCCGTAGGACTTTAAATACGGCTGTTAGTGATGGGTCGATCGGCATCATGGCGCCCCGATCTAAGCAAAGGTTTTTCAGATAGCCGTGAAGGGCAGTGTGAGCGCGGTCCACTGCGTTTTCTGGGCCTCTTGTTTGTAGGAGGACTTCTGCATCTTTAAGGGCTTCAAATACCACTTCACTTGTTGCTGCAATTGTTGGTGTGTCAACCTGGCCATCGGATTCCAATCGGGCTGCGACATTCAGGAGTTCTTTGTGTAAGGCAAGCCTGTTGTTCGCGACCTGATTGTTTGCCTCCTCCAGCGGAGGAATCATTTCGAACACACCCCGAATAATTTTGGCCTGCTCTCTTGATTTTGCCTCCCTAAGTATTTGGATAAAGGCTCTGCGTGTCGTCCCTGCCCTTGCTCGATATGCTGAGACATCGACATCGAGGTCGCAGTACCGGAGATAGAAATCGTCATGAATGCTGTAGCTAAAAGAATTGAGGTAACCCTCGTGGGTTCCAATGTAGTCTTCTACTAGCTTATTTATTTCTCGCTCAGTCATCATTTTCTATTAGTTTGCACCAGCTTTCTCAGAGGTGGGTTTTAATTATAATCAGCTTATTGTCCTAGTGCTTTATATGTCAGAAGTTTTCAGCCCCTTTGAAAGGGTGGGCGGGAGCCTGACGGCTGCTCCAGCGAACACGAAAAAATCCCGCCGAAGCGGGGTTTCTCGGGGCAACTCGGTCTTGAATTTCGCGAGGCAATTCGTTAACTGTGGGATAAGGAGGTACGCTGTCAAGATTCCGAGTCAATAGTGGCGGAATTCGCACTAATGTGCTCAAGGACCCAGACATGCCCGGAGTAGAAATCCCAAATCCAGAGAAGCTGACTTATGTTGAAAAGAATGTCTCGAAGCTCATCTCGGTCTGGTGCTGCAGCGCCTTCATGCACAATGGCATCTCTTTTGTGGATGCTGCTTTTTAAAATAACAAGGAGGGTCGCCGAAGCTTTAATCTGCTTGCCTCCCACTGTGGGAATGGGTAACGGGTGAGGCCAATACTTATTTAGGAGTGTGAGAATACCTTTGCGCCCACCGGCATTTCCGACTAGGCGCCGAAACCCAATTTCTGCTGCGGCTACGCCAATCACGAGCGCGGCCTTCGGATACATTCCCCTCAGATTCCAAGCCTGTCTAAACATTGTACGCTCGAAAGATTCACTCGCGCCCTGCTCCACAAGGTCAACTATCTCTTTGCAGAGAGCCTCGGAAATCTCAGCTTTCTGAGGGTGCCCGTACACAATCATTAAAGAGGTCAGATACCTCGGTATCTCTATCCGCGCCTCACCATCCAATGAATATGCTTGTCTGCTGTCTCTAAACGGGATGATTGGCGCATCCATGACGGAACAGCGCCAACGCAGAATCTTGACGGTTCGTTCCATGTAATCGTGGAGTTCAGATATTGCTTGGTGAAAGAAGGCTCTCTCTGTCTCGTCAAACGGGCGGACAGTCGTTGACCGCTCGAAGGCATCTTGAACAGAATTCTCTACTTGTCGTTCGCTGAGACCTTCACAAAGAAGCGCTTTCTCGCCGTCAACAACCTGCTCGAATACACTTACCATGACGCGATGGTCGCCGCCGAACGGGAAATTCAAGGCTTTGCCTTCAGCGAGGCCAAGGCTCATTCCGTACAAATCGTATCTCAGTCTGAAGTGCATCAGGCGATTAACATCGCTAGTTCCCAACCAAAGACTCGTTGCAGCGCCAATTCCGCACCTAAAAAAGTTGAAGGAGAATTAGATTGGCACATCGTGAGACGCGCTCTCTCTGCTGTTGTGCGCCGGCGTTTGTCATAGATCTGCGTCGTTGTGATGTGTCGGTGCCCGAGAAGATCCAGTGCCGGCCTCGAGGAGGAGCGTGGCCGTCGTGGCCCGGAGCGATTGAGGGGTAAAGATGCGCTGCTTCCAAGTCGTAGCATCCGGTGCCGCCATCTCTTTGATAGCCCCTGGAATACGCTCAAGGTAGCTCTGAATCACATGATACATGGTGGCAGGGTTCATAGATGGTCGGCAAGCTTCACGCTTCTCGGGTTGAGCCGCGGGTGAAACAGGGGGCCGTTCATAATGCAGGTGCGCGCGATATATTCGCTGATGGCACGGCAAAGGTCGGTAGCGCAAAAATGGGGCTCGGCATGATAACCATTTGTTTTAGCTCGTTTTGCTCGCGACTTTACTTGTTTTGCTTCCGCCGTTAGGCTCACTGCACCGGTTTCGGACCGGGCACGATAAGCACTCGAGGATTGCGGGATTGTTCGGTGAATTATGCCGACAAGGAGATGGAGGCGATATTGCCGCGGGATTGGACTGCACGGGAAGAGGTGCTCGAGCGATTCCTTCTTGGTTTCGAGGGCACGTCACTGCCTGACTGGCTTGCGGATTTGCTTTCCGCCGGGCTGGCGGGAGTGGCGATCTACCCGCGCAATTACGCCGATCCTGAGGACTTGCGCGCGCTCATCGCAGCGATTCGCACTGCTGCCGGGCGGCCTGTGCTGATCGGCATCGATCAGGAAGGCGGCACGCGATTCGCGCTGCCACCGCCGTTTACGCAATGGCCTTCGCCAGCCGAACTGGGCCGGCTGGACGCTGCGGAAAATGGCCAGAGGGAGGTAAGAAGTGACGTTCACTCCCACACTGGCGAATATTTTACCGCGCGCATCGCTCGCGCGATTGCTCGCGAACTGCGCGCGGTGGGAATCAACCTCGACTTCGCTCCCATGCTCGACCTCGCGACCAATCCTGACAGTCCCGTAACGGCGGAGCGCAGCTTCGGAAGCGATCCGGGCCGCGTCGCGGGGTTCGGCGTCTCATTTCTGCGCGGCCTGGCGGACGAAGGCGTGTTCGGGTGCGCGAAGCATTTCCCCGGCCACGGCGATGGCGACATCGATCCGCATTTCGATTTGCCCAGCTTCGCCGGCACAGCCGAACGGCTCGCGCAGCATGAACTGGCGCCGTTTGCTGC
>PNAR01000181.1 GCA_003169715.1 Acidobacteriaceae bacterium
GGCCGCAATAGGTCCTAAATTCATTAGATGGCAACCATTCATCGTCCCCGAAGTGACGTTTTTTCAATTCGTTTGCCTTGACGCATTCGGCCTGGAGCACCGAACGGAACGACCTCCGAAGGTCGTCCACGACTTGAGAGGACTGGGCAATGCCCGACTCCTGGCGTTCGAGACGAAGCTCGACATTCTTTTCGCGGATCGCCGGAGCAGCACCATGCCCGGACTTCAACGTCTTTCCAAATGTTTTGTCGAAGTCTGCGTGCGCTTTTGCTGCGTGTTCTTGAAAGCTTCGACTCCACTCGGCTCGAAGAGCAGTTTCCAGCGAGTCGATCGCAGCGGTCCCTTCGAGCGTGGCCACCGAGGAGAGAGCTGCATTCGCAGAGTCCCGTGCATACTCCACGAGCCGGCGAAACCATGTGACTCGCTCGGAAAACTCGTTGATATCGGCAAGTTTAAGTTCTCGGTCGGAAAGTTGGAGAGGTTCATCAATAATCTTACCGACTGAAACTTCGCTAATGGTCTGGCCGAATTCCTGCGGCACATACATGTGTTCAAAATCAGCAGGAACGTCCGCGAGGACACCGGGTTTCTGAAGGATGATTCTGATCAGAGCAGCATCGTTTTGAAGTCCCGTGCGAAGCGCCGTCAGGTATGAAGCCAGTACGTTCGTTTCAACGAAAAAGGATTTCCAGTGCTTAGAAAAAAGTTCGAGAAGTGCAGAGCCACAGCAAAATTCGACAGCGCCGAAACCTCTAACTTGTGCGGAAATAGATTCCTGGGCGGTGGGCGAGCAGTCGTAGGGCGAGAGAATGAAAACTTGACGGACCTGCTCCTCCTGGCCATTGTCCGGATTCAAATATGGATACTGAAATGCTTCTTTCGCCTGGTCAACGACCGTCCTCACGGATCTCGTGCTGCCCGTTTCCCCCGTGATCCGGTCATTCTTGACGACGCAAGCGTACAATGCGGGGCCTAAGCCACCCGGTCCGTAGAACACAATATCCCGTCCGTGTTCCTGCACTCCGTGGGTAACTCTGACGCGCTCGCGCCCCATTTTTCGGAAAAGCTCGGCAAGTTTATCCCAAAGGTCTGCCTCGGACTGGAAAGCTCGGGCAAAACGACCAAGACCTTCATCTAGAATTTTGGGAGTCTTGCCTGTTGCTTTTGTGTTTTTTGCCACTGGTCAGGAATCATATCGTAAGTCACGTATCGAGCATGCCAATCGGGGTGCGGGATTAGCGAGGTGCTTAATTTCCGGATCTCTGCCGGAGTCAGGCCGTGAAACGCCGGGAGAACGTAGGCATGCTAGGACTTTCCCGACGGAACCAGCGAAACCGTACTATGCCTTTTCTATGCCTAAACTCGGACCGACGGCAACCAAAACGAGCCAACTTCAAATTGCACATTTGCCGGATTCTACGCGGTTTCGTGGGGCTCTGTTGGTCCGTGTCAGCCCCGAAATTGCCCTCATAACCCGAAGGTCGCCAGTTCAAATCTGGCCCCCGCAACCAGCCATACTCCTAATTTACAAAGGGTTGCTCGATTCGGGCAACCCCTTCTTTTTGCAATTTAGGCAAGTTTGGGCAAGGAATCCCGCTCAATAGCTCGCCGAGTTGTGCTGCGATCCGCACGTCATCCTCGCTGACTACGTGTGTATAAACGCCGAGTGTGAGACGGGGATCACTGTGACCCAACCGTTGCTGTCTGACTTTCAACGGGACACTTAACCTGTCCATAAAACTACTGTTCGCGTGTCGAAACGCGTGAAGACCGCCGCCCGCGATTCCTAGGGAGTCGAGCAACGGTCGCAGCTTTCGTTTCACCAGCAGATTTGCGTCCCACGGAGTGCCATTGCGCGTGGCGAAGAGCAACCGCTTTTCGTTTGGACGCCATCGCTGTTTGTATGCGCCAAAATGCGCCACAAGCTGAGGAGAAAGAGCGAAGCTTCGCACTGCGTTATCTGTCTTCGGCTCTTGCAACTTGCCATGCCACGCACTTTGACAGACGTGAACCAAGCAACGTTCAAGGTCTAAATCATCTTCTCGAAGTCCGCAAAGCTCACCTGCTCGCATCCCTGTCTCAGCAGCAAGCCAATAAAATGTCTTGTATGGTTCGCTGGCCGCCGTGAGGATGCGATGCGTCTCTTCGATAGTGAAGAAAAAGCGCCGAGCCTTGCGCTGTTTCGGCAACACGATGCCGTCAAGTGCATCGTGTGCGACATAGCGCCAAGCTCGGGCTGAACGCCAGATCATCTGAAGTGTTGCGAAGAGATTTCGCACCGTTTTCGGGCTAACTTTCAGGCTGGAGAGAAATCGCTGAACGCCTTCCGGCTGAATGTCACGCATCTGATTCGCACCCAGAAACGGCACAAGATACTTTCGCAATTGACTTCGGATTGTTGCCTGGGTTGAAAGTTTGTGTTGGATTAGCACTGTGGTTTCCCATCGTGCCGCGAATTGAGCAAAGGTAGCCGTGGGCCGGGCCCGGTACGTCGGGGCGTTGACCACGTCCAACCGCGCTTGGAGTTCCCGAAGGGCCAAACGGCGCGTCGGAAATTCGTCCTTGGTGCCGAGCACTTCGTTGCGGTGAACGCGATGCACTTTCCCATCTGGCTCAATCTCATCCTCTAGCCAACGGCCTACCCACACGGGCTGACGCTTGTTCTTCCTGAGAAACAGACTCCCTTTTTGAAAACGGCGCCGGGCCAATTTGCCTTCCTCCCGCTCGCCGTTCTGTTGCGCTTGGGCGGGGAGAGTAGCACACCTAAGTTGAGTGAGCGAATCCATCCTTTTGCCTTCAGCGATGCCAGCGCCCCAGTCCCAAACGGAATAAACTTTTTTCAAGATGTGCCGATGGGAGTACGACGCCATGAGTCCGGCAGGGTTCTGATCCTTCCGCCAGTGAATCAACCCAGACCCGCTCGCCCTGGCGGCGAACTACGTGACTGAGTTCCACACCGGCGAGCATGCCGCCAAAATGGATTGTCCCGAGCGTTTTTGCAGCATACTTCGCCGCGTAGAATGCGCCCGCCTGCGCCGGATCAAAGGGCTCGATCCTAGTTCGCCCGAAACGCCGGAACGCTTCGGACCACCAGAAGCGGCGATTAAGCTGGGACGTTCCAGAAACTAGGGCGTGGCAATGCCAGCGTCCTCCCAAAGCGCCGAATTCTTCTGCGATGACCCAACCTATCGGCTTGCCAGCGTGCGCCTCAACATCAGCTAGCCATTCCTGTATATTGCGTATCGCGGCATCGGGGCACGGCGACTTTTCGCTCCTAAACGTGATCGGGTTAACGAACCATGACCACGGCGCGAGGGACGCAAGGAACTGCCCGAGTGCTTCTGGTAATTTCGCCTTCATTCGCCGCCCACTTGCCCATCGCTCTTGTCTATCCGCATGGTCCGCTAGGCTCACTAGAGACACTCCGTGTTACAAGGATGGGAGCCAGGGCTCACTGTTTCCGCGTGGCGCACAAACTACGCCACGCGGCACAGACTCTTTACTTCCGCTCCGGGCTCAAAAGGGCACCCGCCAGCGAGCCCGTGTTGCGTCCCAGGTCGGATGGTCTGTGAGTCCTCCGTTGCCCAGTCCTGTGCCCCGCGTGGGCAGGTGCCCAACTCAATAGCGGTCGTCGCCGGGTTCGCGCGTCATTTGGCGTTCGTACTCGGCCAGTACCGCTGATTCAATGCTCTTGCGGATCTCGCCTGAGAGCGAGTAATAGGGAAAGAATCTCTTCTCGCCTTTGGCCGCCGGCGGAGCAACCCAGGCCGGCTTGCCGTTCGGTTTGAGAACGGAAACAGAATTGAGTTCAATCTTTCCTTCCGGCAGTTGCAGCGTGACATCCGCGAATGCCGCTACTTTGCTTTCAGGTTTGAGGTTGCGCCGTACTCTTACGGAAATCTGCATACGCTTCGCTCCGTTCAAACTTGGCGGGCACGTGCGGGGTTGACGCCGGTAGGAAAAGTGCTATGCTGAGTATGTCGAATTTTAAATTCTACCGGCGGGCGTCGCAAGCGCCCGCTTTTTTTATTCCTGATCCTCGGCCTCGTACTGATTAAGGATTTCATCGACGATGTCCTGCGCCTCATCGGTCTGATCGTCGTCCAATGCATCCTGTACGGCCTCGAGCGTGTCCAGGATTTCATCGCGTTCCCTCCGCAGTTTCGCCAGTTGCCTTTGGGCACGGGGGGATGACGGTCCGATAGGACTTCCATTGTTGCTGGGATTGGTTAACCGGCAACGCTTCTCGATCAGATCGCTTAACCGGTCGATCTTCTCGTTGATGTCGGGCTGACCATCGGCAGCGGGGTTGGTTCGCCGCACTGCGGAGCCGCCTGCACAAAGCCCTTCCACCGCGTCGGTCAGCCGGTCCAACTTCGCGCTGATCTCCTGCTGACTTGTTCGAGCTGCTTGAGTTTGCATATCGCTCACCTCCTCTCCCTCGGGATTCGACAACCGAAATCCTTTCTTTGCCGCGTACTCCTCAAGGCTCAATGATTCAAGTTCATCCACCAGCGCCGCATCGCCCACGACGTCACGCGCGAATTGCACGGCCTTGGATTGGCGGCGTCGCACCTCTTCTGCCGTTAGCGTTTTGCTAGGATTCACAAGTCTGATTTTGACCATGAAATGAGTGTCGGCCTCTGAGGTTGAATGTAGGCGAACTACTGGGAGGGAAAATACAGGGGAGATAAAGCGAGAGAACTACCCGCTACTGTGATGCTTTCGTGTCCCGCAAGACGAGACGCACAGCTTCTCTGAGATGCCGACGCTCATGACCATCAGCAAGAGCGTACCGTGGGAAAACCTGGGATGCGATGTTCCCGTAAGTAGGCTTACGACCCCGAATCCATACGCTTGCCGCTTGCAATATCTTTTCCTTAATGGGGCTGAACGGCCCTGGACGTTTTGCCGCGAATTGGCGAAACAGGTCCGCGATCCTCTTTGGCTTGGCGTCAACGGGTTCACGATCGCAGATGCGCTGCACAACAAGGAACAATTCATCGAGTGCCCTGAGCTGACGTTGGGAAGGAGGGAGGTATGGAACAGCGCAACTGGGGTTACTTGCTTGCAGAGATTGACGGATGCGCTCCTGGTAATAAAGAATCCCCATGAGCCGTCGGTGAGCCTCTGGGTTTCGACGAACGAAGGTGGCCATCGACCGTTCTAGAGCTGCGGGAAACTGATCCGTTCGGTTTTGATACCTGCGTGCTAACTTCTGGAGCCGCTTTCGCTGTAGATCGAAGAATGCCGCGATGAAGCCGCCCTCTCCAATCGCATCCCACAGAAGGTCAGAAGCAAATAACGTCACGATTGTTCGTTCCTGTTGCTGAGGCTTAGCTTCTATCGTCATCACCAAATTCCTCCTCCACAATTTCGCGGGCGATCTCGTTCGCTTGGTCCTGTGACTCTTCGCCGGTAAGCTCCTGTTCCAGACTGTGGCGAACAGCGGTCTCTAAATCGTGTTTCACGTCGGTGAAATCCTTGCAGGGCGCAGCCTCGATCTCTTCCTCGATCTGATCGAGATAATTAGAGATGTGCCAACAAGCGAAGGTAATCAGGTTAGCTTTCTTGCGGTCGCGCTCTACTTGTTGCTGTTGGGCGGCCGTACGTACCTCGATGCTCTGTTTTATCGGTGCAATCGCGGCAGTGGCAGCGTTGCGCTCCTCTGTCTCGCTTGCTCGGATGGGTAAATCCGACAGGGCCGAGCGGACGGCTCTCGCGCCTTGAGCTTTGGCCGTTTCTGCCGCGTTCCCTGGAAGCCAAGTCGCCGCAGATTGGATAAGTCGTTCTCGCCGCGCGAGTATTTCTCTTTCCGCGATGGATTGCTTCACCGGAGCAAGAGCTTCGTCAAGCGCGATGCGGACCTCTGCATCACTGGATTGGATTGGAACAGCCAAGAGCGCTGTCCGAAGGGATGCAGTCACCCTGGCTTTATCAGCGTCCGTGGCACCCCAAGGCAAGTGCCAGGACACGGCAGTCTCGATCAGTCGCTCGCGCCGATCTCGCTCCTCACGTTCCGAACGCCACGGTGCGGCGGCCCGCTCGATGGCTCTTTCCAACGCGGGCTGTACTTGCTCATCCGGTTCCGTGGAATCGCACTGGGCCAACACCTTTTCGACCGCAGCCGTCACTGATTGCTCCTGTTCAGTCGTAACCCAATCAGGGAGCGCATTGCTCGCCCACCGGAGCCAGCGCCGCGAAAATTCCGTCCGCTGGCGCTCCGCTTCAGCCTGCCGTCGTTCTCTATGCCGTCGCTCCGTATCGCGCTCACGCTGGAGTTGTGTTTCTTCGATACCACGCCGTTCGGCAAGCACCTGAGTCCGATTCTCCATTCTACGGGCACGCTTCGCTTCCGATTGTTCTTCGCGCAGCTTCTCGATCTCCCTCTTCGCGCGAAGTTCCTGCGCTTCCAGGCCCAGTTCCTCGACGCGCTCCCGCCGGTTCTGTAACACACTCGACGCCGGGGCGGGCGCGTTACTTGCGTGCCCCTGTCGAAACCGTTCAAGATCGGACCTGGGTACACGCACATGTCCTCCCGCCGTCCTAAACGAGGCAAGGTGGCCAGCCGAGCACATTCGTTTCAACGTGCGTTGTGAGACTCCCAGGAGCCGCGCCGCCTCTGAAACGGGAACACTCTCACTGTGCACCTCCGCCGTGACCGGTTTGGACCGTTTTGTCTCCCTATTTTTCACGGTTTGCCCATCCGATTTGAACCTTGTTGTCATTACCGCAGAAAGTCGCAGCCTCTTTCGTACTTTCCTCCCATTTTATTCCCGCCAT
>PNAR01000506.1 GCA_003169715.1 Acidobacteriaceae bacterium
ATCCGCGAATTGCGCGGCGAAAAGATTGACATCATTGAATACCACGAGGACGCAGTCACCTTCGCAGAGAAGGCCTTGCAGCCGGCAAAAGTAAGCCGGGTTACGGTGCTCGATACCTCTGATAAGCATTTGGAAGTGGTAGTGGATGACACGCAACTCTCCCTTGCCATTGGCAAGAAAGGGCAAAACGTCCGCCTGGCCGCCAAGCTTCTGGGATGGAAGATTGACATTAAGAGCGAGGAAGAAAAGCGGCAGGAAGTCGAGCAGGAAATGTCCCGGCTGGTTGGCCCCACATCCACTCCGCTTGAGAGCGTCGAGGGCCTCGGCGAAGGTTTAGTGGAGAAACTTACAGCCGCTGGCGTGACCACGGTCGAAGCCTTGGCTGATATGACCCCGGAGCAGCTTGAGGCGATTGAAGGGATTGGGCCTAAAACAGTAGAAAAAATCAGTCTGGCGGTGAATAATTACTTCGCCGCGCTGGACGGCGCCGAGATCTTACCGGCGGAAGAAGGCGAGCCTGCAACTGGAGATGCGCCTGCCGGGGAAGACCAGGCAGAAGCAGAAACACTGAGCGCTGAAACAGCAGATCTGGAGGCGTCAGCCGAATCGCTGCCCACTGAGGAACAGAATCCGGAGCTTGAGAGCGCCGCGCCTGAAAATGGGACCGCGCCAGAAGATAGTGAGCTACTTCGAGAAGGCAACGACGAAGAAGCAGTGAAGGATCGTTCTTCGGAGAATTAAACATAATTAATCGTCGCGTATTTATTGCGACTACCAACAGATCACCGGTGCCGAGGGTTGATATGAAGACTTAGCGGGACAGCCGGATGCGAAAGGGCGGATGGGTAAAATTCGAATCAACGATTTAGCCAGGGACCTGGAAGTCAAGAGCAAATCTATTCTTGACGCTCTTACGGCGGTGGGGATCACTGAGAAGAAGACGCATTCCAGTTCTCTCGAAGACCATGAAGCGGAGAAGGTACGAAATCACTTTCGCGCCGCCAGCGATGCGCAGAAGGGAACGAGTTCTTCTTCCCGTGCGATTCGATCCGAAGCCGACGGGATCAAAACTAAGATTGATCTCTCACACATTTCCAAACCCGGGGATGTCCTCAAGGCAATCATCAGCAAGCAACAGCCTGAGACCGCGCCGCAAAAATCCGTCTCTGCCCCTGTCGTGGCGCCTCCTGTTGAAGCTAAGCATGCTGTAGCGCTTGCGCCCCCTGCCAACAAAGTTGGAAGTCCCTCAATCACGACGGGCGTTCCGGCGCCGAAATTCGTTGTACCTGTCACGGCGGTAAGGCCCACGTTTACTGTTCCTGCAAAGCGTCCAGATGTTTCGAGCGCACCGCCGGTGACCCGGCCATCCGCCCCGGCAATTGCGGGAGCCACTCCGCAAGCAGCGTCGCCGGTCGTTCCTGCGTCGACCTCATCAACGCCCACCGTAAGCGCACCGGTCGCGAGAGCAGCGCCGCCAACTGCGACGATATCGCAGCAGGCTCCGCCCAGAATGATTATTCCGCACACTGGACCGCGGCCAGTGTACAAGGCGCCAATCAGAAACGTGCCGCCGCAATCTTCCTCTGCGGCCGGAGCGCCTCCGCATCCGGCTTCGGCGCGCCCAATGCCCGGACGACCAGTTCCGGGTCAGCCGATTTTTCAGCGGCCGCGCCCCGGCGCGCCAATAGCATCACGGCCGACGGCACGGCCCGGAGAACGCCGGCCGATGCATCCTACGCGGCAATCCCCGACCGGCGCCCGGCCCATGGGTGTTGGCCCCGGCCTTCCGCCCGGCCCCGCACGTCCTGGAGCTCGTCCCGGCGCACCGTCCCGGCGGCCAGGACAGCGATACGTTCCCCGCGGAGTGAAGGAAGGCCCAATGAAGGGCTACACGCCTCCTCCTCGATTGTCTTTGTCGAACGAGCCGCAGCCCATCACTCGCAGCATCACAATTACCGAAGGCATCAGCGTCAAAGATCTTGCCGAAAAGCTTGAGATTCGCGCCAAAGATCTGATCGCCCGGTTGCTCGCGCGCGGAGTATTCGCCACGATTAACCAAACACTCGACACCGAACTAGCGAGCGAGATGGCACGCTTCTTTGGCGCCGACACCAACGTGATCACATTCGAAGAGCAAGCCGCAAAGGACACTGCCGACTCAGCGGAAGGTGAAGAAGGAGCTGCTTCGGAAGGCATACCGCGTCCGCCGGTGGTCACCATCATGGGCCACGTGGACCATGGCAAAACCACTTTACTGGATTCCATTCGCCTGACCGATGTTGCCGGAGGCGAAGCTGGCGGTATCACACAGCACATCGGCGCCTACAAAGTCACGATTAATGACAAGCAATCCCCGGCTTATGGCCGCCAGATTGTATTTCTAGACACGCCCGGTCACGAGGCCTTCACCCGCATGCGTTCCCGCGGCGCGAAAGCGACCGACATCGTTGTTCTGGTCGTCGCCGCTGACGATGGCGTGATGCCGCAGACCGTCGAGGCAATTGATCACGCTCATGCCGCGGAAGTGCCAATCATCGTCGCGGTAAATAAAATTGACAAGCCAGACGCGCTGCCCGATCGCGTTAAGAAGCAGCTCGCTGATCGCGGCCTGATGCCCGAAGATTGGGGCGGCACAACCGTATTCGTGGACGTTTCGGCGAAGCAAAAAACCAATCTCAATTTATTGATGGAAATGATCTGCCTGGTCGCGGACTTGCAAGATCTCAAAGCCAGCCCGGAACGCCCCGCGTCCGGCGTGGTGCTCGAAGCGAAACTAGATCGCGGGCGCGGTCCCGTCGCCACCGTGCTGGTGCAGAACGGAACGTTGCGCAACAGCGATAACTTCGTGGTTGGAAACGTTTATGGGAAAGTACGCGCCATGTTCGATGACCGCGGAAAGCAACTCGATGAAGCGCCTCCGTCAACCCCGGTGGAAATCCTGGGCATGGAAGCGATTCCTCAGGCAGGCGATCAGTTTGTGGTCGTTGCCGATCGCGACAAGGCTCGCGGAGTCTCCGAGTATCGCGAACAAAAATTCCGCGAAGCCACCCTGGCAAAGAGTTCGCGGGTATCTTTGGAGGGTTTGGCCGAGCAGATCAAAACTGCCGGCATGAAGGAACTGAACATTATTTTGAAAGGCGACGTGGGCGGCTCAGTCGAGGTTCTAACCGACTTGCTTGGGAAGTTGTCGAACGAAAAGGTCCGGCTGAAAGTATTGCGCAGCGGCGTAGGCGCAATCACAGAGAGCGACGTACTTCTCGCGTCAGCCTCGAACGCGATCATCATTGGCTTCAACGTCCGGCCGGAGCGAAAAGGGCAGGACCTCGCGGAGCAGGAAAAAGTAGATATCCGGCTGCACTCGATCATTTACGAACTGCAAGACGAGATCAAGCGCGCCATGACCGGTTTGCTCGATCCGACAATCAAGGAAGTCTATCAAGGCCGCGCGCAGGTGAAAGAAACCTTCCGCATCCCGAAAGTTGGAACTATCGCGGGATGCACGGTCACGGATGGAACCATCAAGCGCGATTCGGAAGTGCGGCTGCTGCGCGACAATGCCGTGGTCTTTACCGGGAAGGTTCAATCGCTGCGCCGCTTCAAAGACGACGCCAGCGAAGTTCGCAACGGCATGGAATGTGGTATCTCTATCGCGAACTACGGCGACATCAAAGCCGGCGACATCATTGAAGCGTTTGTCCTCGAGCGTGTGGCAGCCGAGGCGATGGTGTAGAAGACAGTCGTTGGCTCGCCTGTCCAGTCGAGCGTATCTCGACGAATGGTTAAGCCAACGACCTACGACGAGGGACCGCCCACGGTTTTGATCGCTTTCCTCACCCTCGAACTACGCATCGAGCACGCACAGTCCCTCAAAGACAAACGGCAAGTCGTGCGCAGCTTGAAGGACCGGCTTCGCGCTCATTTCAATGTTTCCGTCGCGGAGTTGGATCCAAGCAGCCTTTGGAACCACGCTACACTTGGAATAGTTGCAATCTCCTCTTCCCGTGATTATCTGGACGGCCTAATGAAGAACGTGGAACGCCACGCAACGCGCGTCGCCAACAATGCTGGCGCAGACGTAGAAGACTCGTTCGTAGAATTTCTGTAATGGCCCAGTTTCAGCAAATCACCAAGCCGGCGTCATCCTGAGGCACTTCAGTGCCGAAGGATCTCGCGCGCAGCGGCAGAATTGCGTCGGGGATGATACACCCGATCCGCGCAAGATCCTTCGCAAGCTCAGGATGACTTCAGCAAATAAATTAAGACGAAGTGCCCGATTACCCGACTTCTTTGTGACGCTGTGGTTTCGGCCAATTGCATCTATAATCGGTTTGCTATTTCCGGAGGATAGATATGTCCGACGCAATTCCAGACAAGTATCGCGATCTTTTCAGCAAACGTGCGTTTGCCAGCCTGGCGACTTTAATGCCCGACGGCCGCCCGCAGGTGACGCCCGTATGGTGCGACCTTGACGGCGATTACGTGATTTTCAATTCCGCGAAGGGACGACAGAAGGACCGCAATGTTCGCCGCGACCCTCGCGTTTCTTTGGCGATCATTGATCCTGATAACCCATACCGCTATCTCGAAATCCGGGGCCGCGTCGTCGAAATCACCGAGGAAGGCTCCGACGCTCTGATAGACAAGCTGGCCAAGAAATATCTTGGAGTGGATAAATATCCATACGGGCAGGCAGGAGAAGTGCGAGTGACGTATAAGATCCAGCCCGAGCACACAAATATGATGGGCTAGTGGGAATCTGTGCGGGTTCCGCCCGCTGCTATGTGGCTTGAGAATGGGGATGGAGCTTTCGGTTTAGACAGCGCGAGTGCGGCTCTCTCTACGCAGAATGTTCGGAGTTTAGCGTCTGGCGGGCATGAAAAAGCCGTCCCTTTGGGGGACGGCTTTTGAATTGGCTCTACTATCTTAGGCTGCTAATTTTCCCAGCTTGCGACGGCCAAATGCCAAGAGACCGACGACGCCGAGTGTCATTAGCAACGTCGTGGTGCCTGGCTCTGGCACCGGAGCGTAGGTAGCATTAGCGAGAAGAATATTCCCAGTCCCCGGGTCAATCAAGGAAAGATAGGTGTAGCCGCTGTCGAGTGCTTCGAGCCCCGATATTGTTGCGTCATTGCCGGTGCCACTAGCAATGAGATGCGTTCCCAATGTGCCGAGAGTATTGGAGCCGTAGAGAGCATATTTTTCTCCGCTCTGCACAGAACCCAGCGTGATGGAAGTGATTCCCTTGTCGGTGAACTCGACGAAGTTAGTTCCAGCTATTTCGTTTTCTCCTGTCGGGTCATCCTTCAAACCAATTCCAGTCTCACCTGCGCCGCCATTCTTATACCAAAGGTCGGTGGGAAAAGTAGATGTCGTACTGGCAGTGTTACTGAAGCCGTTAAGGGTGATCGATGCCCCCGCGGTACCGTTAAAGGTGACGCTCGTGGCATTGATATTTCCGTCGGTCGAAAAGTCAAATGAACTGTCCGCGAACGCAGCGCTGCAAAAGACAAGCAGAGCGAAAGAAAGTGAAAGTATGGTGAGAGGTCGAGGGATGCGCATAATTAAACCTTTCGGAACTTTGGTAACGCTCCGGAAGCATACCCAAATCGGGTTGGTTACGCAAGACAAAAATTGCTGTAGGTGATTGACAGTATGCAAGTTATTGCAGTTAAGGTGAAGCCGATAGGCGGTAGCGGACGGGTACATTTCATCCCAGATCTATCGTCGGCCCGCAAGCGCTAGTCCTGCTTGAGGTTGGACGTTAGCCAGTTGTGAAAGGCAAGGGCCGAGGTGAGGAGCCTAAAAGTCCCAATCTTCGTCCTGTTGTCGCGATCTCTCACCCACTCCGGCTGGAATCGCTCCGGAAAGTGCCGCTCTCCGGTGAGTTCCGTCAATTAATGTCGAATTGCTCCTGATGCAGGGCCGGATCGCTTTTCACGATGACCGTCTTCTTTGTCAACTCTTCCATCTCCGAAAGGGCTTTGCCGTTGTTGGCTTTTAGGGCTTTAGCCACTTCTGGATTCACGCGCAACATGGCGTCGGCGTGGTCGAGGTGCTTGGCCATTTTGCGCATCTCGATGTAAATGTCATTGCAGACGGTCGGGATGGACTTTACAAATCCGGTAGATTCGCAATACGGGCAAGGCGATCCGATGGTGCGTTCGAGCGATTGCTTCACACGTTTGCGAGTGATGGCTACGAGTCCGAAGTCGTTAAACTGAAGAACTTTTGATGGGGCGCGGTCGCCTCGCAGCGCTTCTTCCAGCGCCTGCATGACTTTCTGACGGTTGCGGCGCTCGTCCATGTCAATGAAGTCAATGATGATGATTCCGCCCAAATCGCGCAGGCGAATTTGCCGCACGATTTCCTTGATGGCGTCCACGTTGGTTTTGACGATGGTGTCTTCCAGGCGCTGGGTCTTGCCGACGTATTTACCGGTATTGACGTCAATGGCGACTAGGGCTTCGGTCTGATTGATGACGATGTATCCGCCGCTCTTCAGCCAGACTTTTGACTTCAGGGCTTTGTTAATTTCTTCGGTCAGTCCGAATTGCTCGTAGAGCGGAACCTCTTTGGTGTAGAGCTTCACACGGCGAATTAATCCCGGCTGGAAGCGGTTGGCGAAGCGCAGGATGCGTTCGTATTCCTGCTCGGTATCCACCCAGATGGCGGAAAAATCGGAGCTGACCTGATCGCGCAGCACGCGCTCGACGACGTTGAGATCGTGATAAATCAGCGTGGGAGATTTGCCGTTTTCGGCGCGAGTTTTGATTTCGGCCCAGAGGCCTTTGAGGAATCGGATGTCGGCTCGCAAATCTTCTTCCGGCGCGCCTTGTGCGGCGGTGCGGACAATGAAGCCGCCATGCCCGTTTTCGCGCTCACTGAGAATGATTCGCTTGAGCCGCTGGCGTTCTTCTTCCGACGAAATCTTGCGCGAGACTCCGGTGTGGTTCACCGTGGGCAT
>PNAR01000117.1 GCA_003169715.1 Acidobacteriaceae bacterium
TGCTGGCGAAGCATCCCAACCAGGCGATTGTTGAAGCTGCTGGCGTTGGATATGACGTGACCATCACCGTCCCCACGTTTTCTGATTTGCCTGCTGTCGGGAACGAGGTTTCGCTTCACATCCATACTCATGTTCGCGAAGATCAGATTGCGTTGTATGGATTTTTGCGGGCGTCCGAAAAGCTGCTTTTTGAAAAATTGATCTCTGTCAGCGGCATTGGTCCGAAGCTCACAATCACGATTTTGAGCGGTATGGCGGCCGATGAAATGGTGAGCGCAATACGGGGAAACGACGTCGCGCGGCTTACGCGAATTCCGGGAATTGGAAAGAAGACAGCTGAGCGCATGGTGCTCGAACTCAGAGACAAAATGCCTCAGCAGGTTGCAGGAGAGGCGGCTCCGGCGCAGGTTCTAAGCTCCGTCGAAGAAGACGTGTTGTCGGCCTTAGTGAATTTGGGCTATCAGCGCGTGACAGCGGAAAAAGCACTGGCTGCCATCGGGAAGAACGGCGGATCGTTTGAGAAAATGTTTCGTGAAGCGATGGGGAATTTATCCCGATAGGCATCTAATGAAAAGTACATTTTCCTGTATTTGCCGCTTTCGCGGGTTCGGGCCAACAAAGTTTTTAGACTACACCTTGCGAAACGGAAAACATGCGAAGACTGAGAGAAGAGAATCAATGATGAAAAAGCTATCCGTTCTCCCTCTTGTTTTGATTGTTCTTACATCTGCATGGAGCCTGGGTGCATCCTCTGAGACGGCACCCAGCCCGAATTCGCGACCGCCGATTCTCATCGAGCTATTCACTTCGG
Source organism: Acidobacteriaceae bacterium (assembly GCA_003169715.1). Lineage (GTDB taxonomy): Bacteria > Acidobacteriota > Terriglobia > Terriglobales > Acidobacteriaceae > PALSA-188. The sequence continues at coordinate 812 of PNAR01000117.1, forward strand.
AAGGATGCTCAAGCTGTCCGCCAGCCGATACTTTCCTCGAAAAGCTCGACAGTGTTCAACCTGTTCCTACTGCGGAATTGATTGTCCTCAGCGAGCATGTTGACTACTGGAATCATGACGGCTGGAAAGATCCATTTTCGTCGGCTTTTTACAGTGACCGTCAAAATGACTACAAATCCCGCTTTGGCTTGAAGAGCGTTTACACCCCCGAGATGGTGGTGGACGGCGCCAGTGAATTCCTGGGGAGCGATGCGCATTCGGCGGAGCGAGCGCTGACCCAGGCGATTAAATCCCCGAAGATTCCAGTTACCTTGTCGCGACTTTCCATTGATGCGTCGAACACTCTGCAAGTTCACATTGAAAGCGACGCGCTTCCGGCATCTTCGCGTGAAAAGGAAGCGGACGTGTATGTGGCGGTTGCGCTTCATCATGCAGAATCCGATGTTTTGCGGGGCGAAAATGCCGGTCATCGTCTGGCGTACGCGAATGTAGCGCAAACTCTCAAGGATGTCGGAGTTTTGCGCCGAGGGCAGGCATTTTCACAGGACGTTAGCCTCAAACTTGAACCCGGTACCGATAAAAATAACCTGCGCATCATAGCCTTCGTACAGGAGAAACATCAAGGAAAAGTCCTCGGCGCAACGATCCACTCCATCGAGGAGAAGTGATCAGCCCCTCCGCGGAAGCCGGGCGTTCGGCCACCTTCGCAGGTTCGGGAAACTATGTGTTGAAGGTAATTTTCGCGCTCGTAATTACCTGCGCCACCCTGCTGACCTCCCCAGTTTACGGCGAGCAAATACCGGTTGGACATCCCGAGGGTTTGGTTCACGGATTTCTTTCTTTGAGCACAATGGACGGCAAGCTCCTGGCTCATGGCGACCTGACTCAGGTCGCACGGGGCGGTCAGGTTACCCTCCGCTTGCGATTCGACTTCAAAGATGGCTCCGTCCAGGATGAAACGACAGTCTTTTCGCAAAATGGCAGCTTTCGAGTTTTGAATTACCACCTTATACAGAAGGGTCCGTCTTTCCCTCATCCCATCGAGGTCACAGCCAGTTGCACAACAGGCGACGTGACGGTGCGATTTAAGGACGATAACGGAAAAGAGAAGACAGAAAACGAACATCTTGATTTGCCGCCGGACCTCGCTAACGCAATCGTTCCTACGTTGCTGAAGAACGTGCTTCCTGATTCGCCGCGAACCACACTGTCATTTCTGGGAACTACGCCGAAGCCACGACTGGTCAAGCTGGTAATTACGCCGGAGGGTGAGGATTCGTTTTCGATCGCCGGATCCAGTCGGAAAGCGATTCGGTACGTGGTTAAAGTGGACATCGGCGGAGTAGCTGGCGTAGTGGCGCCGCTGATTGGGAAGAAGCCTGCGGATACTAACGTCTGGATCCTGAGCGGAGAAGCTCCAGCGTTCGTGAAGTCGGAGGGACCACTGTACGTGGGCGGTCCTATTTTGAGGATTGAATTAGTAAGCCCGGTGTGGCCAAAGCAATCCGGCGCGGGAACCAAATCCGAACGCTAAGTCGCCTCAGTAGAAGACTCTTGCCCGAAAGATTTGCTGGTCACAGATAAATCTTCTCAATCATCTATTGCTGTTGCGGCTTTTTATCAAGCGGCAAGCCTACGGCTTCCCAGGCGTCCATTCCACCCTTGAGTGCCCATGAATTCTTATAGCCGCGCTGACGAAGATCTTGCGCCAAACTGGCGCTTGAATGTTCGTTTGGTCAAGTGCAGTAGGTGACAATGGGTTTGTCTTTCGGAATGTTAGAAAGTGTTTGTTCAAGGTTATCTGAAGTTACGCGAATAGCTTCCGGCAGCTTCACCTCGGATTCCGCCCATGCTTGCGGATTGCGCGTATCAATGACGACAAAGTCCTCGCCCTTTTCCATTCGCTTTCGTAACTCATCAACCGTGATTCTGAGAGTATCGGACATATAGAATTCCTTCCGCGATGCCTATTGACCTTCGCAGAATATTGAGACAACCGACGTTCTGTCATTCCGACCGGAGCAGAATGATTCGCAACGCGAATCATTCTGCGGAGTGGAGGAACCTGCTGCTCCTGCGGCATAAAAGCAGGTTTCTGGACTCCGCAAGATTCCCCGCTTCGCGGCTAATCTTGCTTCGCTCGAAATGACAATGAGAATGGAGTGCCACAATATTCTGCAAAGCTCAGTAGATAGCAGTTTACCCGCCAGATGGCTATTTCGCCTTCTGCTCAGTACTTTCCTTGGCGGCGGGGTTGATGCCTCCGCCCGCGCTAACGTCTTTTGGATGCCTCTCCGGGCCTTTCGTGGCGGTGTTCCCATCGGCTCCTTGGGCGGTCTTTTCGTCGGGCTTATCGTGGTTCCTCTCAGCAGTTTTCCCTGTGGTCTTGTCCGTAGGCTTCTCCGCGCTGTCTTCGGGCTCCGGCTGAGCGCCCTTCGCCTCACTCTGCTCAGTACTTTTTTCCTCACTACTCTCGGTAGTCTTCTTTCCTACGGCCGTTTCGGTCTTCGCCTCCTCAGGCTTGCCCGTGTCTTTATCTTTATCTTTGTCTTCGTTGAGAGCGGATGACAGCAAGCGCTCAACCCTTATCCGAGCAGCGAGCCATTTGACGCTACTGCCATTGGCCGCCTGTTCTAAGTAGGGGGCAAATTGTTCATCGGTAGTCAGTCCCTTGTCTTTTAAGAATTGCAGGATGGCCATGCTCCGCGTCTCGAGAGCTTCGAAATACGGGAACAATTCGTTGATTACCTGGTCAACCGGGCTGCCGTCCATGTCAGTCTCCTCGCACACCTAGCTTTGGATGCGAGAACGCGCAAGGCCGCCAACGTCATTTCCCAATACAAAACGTGCTGAAGATCAGATTCAGGATGTCGTCAGTGGTTGTGGCTCCGGTAATCTCATCAAGCGGACGAAGGGCGCTGTAGAGATCCAACAAAAGCATTTCGTGCGGAATATGGTTCTGAACTGCGACGCTTGCCGCATCCAGCGCCCCCAGAGAATCGTTTACCAAACCTTGATGACGTACGCTGGTGAGAAATCCGGTTTCAGTTTGCTTCGCTGCGTCTCCGCGGATGTGCCGCTGAATTTCGGCGCGCAGCTCAGGGATTCCGGCGCCCGTAGTTGCGGAAGTTCGCACTCGCGGCAAGTCGCTTTTAACGATGGACGATTCCGTAAATAAGTCGGACTTGTTTTCTACGATGACGGCGCGCCTATCCCTGGCATGGTTCAATAGCTCGTAATCTTCCTCCGCAATTGGCTGTGCTGAATCCAGGACAACGAGAATGAGGTCGGCGTCGGCAAGGGCTTCCAATGATTTGCGGATACCAATGCTCTCGGCCTCGTCGAGCGCTCGGCGGATTCCGGCAGTGTCCACCAAATGAACGGGGATGCCGCCGATGGCGACAGTCTCAGTCACCAGATCGCGGGTGGTTCCGGGATTCGCGGTGACGATGGCGCGCTCGCGTTCGACGAGACAATTGAAGAGGCTCGACTTCCCGACATTCGGACGGCCAACGATCGCGAGCGTGAAGCCCTCATGGACGATTTTCCCATACGCGAAAGATCGAGAAAGTTCTTCCAATGGATCCCGGACAGTCGCTATCCGCTGCATTATCACGTCTCCAGCCAAAACGGAAATATCGTCTTCGGCGAAATCAATTCCGGCTTCCAATGTTGCAATCAGCTCGACCAAATTTTTCTTAATCGGTTGAAGCCGGTGGGAAAGCGCGCCATCGAGTTGCTGGGCGGCGACCTTGGCCTGATACAGCGTTTGCGATTCGATGAGGTCGCGGACGGCTTCTGCTTGCGTGAGGTCAATGCGCCCATTAAGAAAGGCGCGCATAGTGAATTCGCCGGGTTCGGCGAGGCGCGCGCCACGGGCCAGGGCGAGTTCGACGACGTGACGCAGAACAACGGGGGAGCCGTGAGCGGAAATTTCTATGATGTCGTCGGTCGTGTAAGAGTGAGGTTTGGGGAAAAATGTGACGACGACTTCGTCAATGCGCTGCTCGTCTGGCGCGGCCGCCCTCGGCCGCGTAATCTCTCCTTCTGCTGCGTCATTCGGACTATCCTCAGTGACAGAATTCTCGCGGGCTTGGGCGGGGGCGCCACACGATCCCAGTTCGATCAGCTCTCCGAATACGGCTCGGCCTGGTTCTAAGTCATGCTTTAGGCGCAGCATTGGGGACGCGATGGCCCTCGCTTCCGGGCCTGCGATGCGGATGACGCCGATGCCGCCGCGTCCCGGCGGAGTGGCAATGGCGACGATGGTGTCGTCGAGATTCACGGAGAGATTGTACGTGGCTGGGAGTATCGAGCGTCTTTTCTCGATCCCTCCCTCGCATGCTAGACTTCGCGTAACGGTGTTGCCATGAAGATGAGGGTTTTGCTTTTTGCTGTCCTTATACTCGCGCTATTCCACTTCAGCGCTTCGAGTCAAGAAGCTCCAAAAAACAAATCGTCCTATGACACGTTAGTCGAAAAGCTCAAGAGTAACGATAAAACCGTCAATTTCAAGGAACTCCGCCTGGCTTACGCCAATTCTCCCAACATGGAAAATGGTCCTGATACGGACCCACAGAAGAAGGCAATGATGGCCGCACTAAATTCTCATGATTTCGCGGCAGCTTTGAAGAATGCTGACATTGTGCTAGCAGCTGACTATGTTGACATGGACGCACATTACGTTGAGTACATAGCGAACCGTGAGCTGAAAGCCTCAGATCAAGCGGAGTTCCACAAATTTGTTTTGCAAGGACTCTTGAAATCGATAACGGATTCCAATGATGGTAAGACTCCCGAGACGGCGTTCCAGGTAATTGAGGTTCATGAGGAATACGTGCTGCTGCGCTTCATGGGTGTCGGCCTGCCAGAATCGCAAGCTTTATTGCACAAAAACGGCCACGCCTATGACGAGATCAAATTTAAAGATCCCAAGTCGAGCGAAGAAGTCACGCTATATTTCAACGTTGATATTCCAGCCAAGCATGGCCTGTAGCAACGACTAGGGAATTCTTCTCGCCACGACGGCTTTCGCGGCGGCTTTGTAGTCTTTGGGATAGACGACCAGACAGCGCCTTCCACCTTCGCCCTGGCTTTCAGTGCGCAGCTCGGACTTGTCGCGCAACGCGAGATGGACGATCCGGCGCTCGCGGGATGACATGGGAGCGAACTCGTAGGGCACTCCAGTCTTGAGCACCCTCTCGGCGGCAACGTCAGCGGCGACCCGAAGTTCTTCGAGCCGCATTGCTCGCTGATTCATGCAGTCAAAGCGAATTTTTTCGTGCTCGTTGCCGGGAAGGTGAAGCATCTCCAACGCCAATAATTCGAGTGAACGCAGCAACTCCCCGCCGCGCTCAAGGACCAAGGGAGAGTCAGGGCCGGAAAGTTCGACCATAATTTCCGGGCGCTCCCAATCGCGCTCATCCGCGAGTGGAGGATCAACGGTGATTCGATAGCGCAGATGAAGTCCGCCATTGGTGACCACGTTGCGCAGGAATTCGTCAATCTTTTTAGCAGCGGCGATTTTGTCGGGAATGGGCATAGAGGCAGCTCTCGGCTTTCAGCTCTCAGCCTTTCGGTCAGTATTTTTCATAGTACCCCCATCGGAAATCTGCGCATTTTACACGAAAGCGATATTGCGCCGCCTGAAGCGGGCTTAGCTGAAAGCTGACGGCTGAAAGCTGACAGCTAGCTTTTCTCTTTCTTCCTCGCCCGCTTCAGCGCCATCTCCCGCATTTCGCGGCCGACCTTGGTTCGATTCATTACCGCCTGCTGCGCAATGGAAATGAGATTGGTTTCCGCGTAATACAAGTTCAGGCCGGCGGCTAGATTATAAAAGATAAATCCCATCATCAGCGGCATCATTAATGTCATCATTTTTTGTTGCGACGGATCCATTCCCACTTGCGGCGTCATTCTCTGGGTTACGACCATGCTTATGACCAGCAGGGTTGGAAGAATAAAATACGGGTCGCGCGACGAAAGATCGGTGATCCAAAACCAGTGTGCGTGGCGGAGATCAACAACTACGGCCAGCATCTTGTAATAAGGCCAGATCAGAATCATCGGAATCAGCATGGGCAGGCATCCGCCCAGTTGATTGACCTATTCGCGCTTGTGAAGTTCGGCAATCTCCTTCTGCATTTCCTGCTTGCGTGGATCGCGAATGCTGTATTTCTTGTATTTTTCCTGGATGGACTTCATCTGCGGCGCGATTTTCTGCATCTTCAGCGACCACTTCATCTGCTTGATGCGGAGCGGTAAAAGCGCCAACGAAATGATCAGCGTTTGCACAACGATCGCCCATCCCCAGTTGGGAACCATCTTTTCGTAAGTCCATCGCAGCCACAAAAAGAGCGGGCGGGCAATGCTTCCCATATAACCGAAATTCACCAGCGTGCGTAAATCAGGGGAAGCATCCGTCATCGTGGGGACGGGAACAGACTCGACTAACTGGAGCGACTTAGGGCCAACATATAAACGCTCGTTGGTCGGCCCTTTAGGATTTCCCACGGCCGCGCCCAGCACATCCGCTTTTTTTGTTTCCTGCGGCTTTTTTGCATCGCTGGGCGCATCAATCGCATTTCGCAATGTAATCAGCGCGGATGATTGCGGATCGTCAGGAATGAAAACCGCTGCGAAGTACTGATCCCCAACTCCAGCCCAATCGAAAGGTCCGGCAAGGGTATTCCCGCTGCTTATTTTCTTAATGGCGAGCCGCTCGGTGTCATTGTTGTTCTGGTACTCAATCTGACTGGCGGCATAAAACGCGATATTGGTTTGATCTCCAAAGCCCGCGGGCCACATCGGAAATGCTTGGACAGGATGATCATTGGAGACCACCGAAGTTTGAACTCCAACTACATAATCGGTGCCGTCGGCCTTTGATTTGCCGGCGGCTGAAGGCAATTGGAACTTGAACGCCTTGCTGACGGAAACATCTTTATCCGCATATTCAAAAGTTATGGTCCGGACATTCTTTTGGTCCGGAGCCGTGGAATCCTTCGTAGAAACAACGTAGAGGCATGAGCTTAACTTGTCTCGCAGCCCCTGGTCATACGTCCACAGCGAGAGCGGATAGCCGTACATCTGAGACGCGGTACTATTCACCAGATCCAGGGGATGGCCATTGTCATCATCAAATTTTTTAAGAATCCAGGACTTAACCTGCGCCCCACGGTTGGTGAAAGTGATGCGATAGACATCATTTTCAATAACGGTTTCGGATTCCGCGGCCGCCGCTTTCGTTGCGATATTAAGACTCTTCTGATTGGCCGCCGGCGATTTTTGTTCGACAGCGACAGCAGGCGCGGAAGGCTGGCTTTGACCTGGCTGATTCTGCGTCTGCGTCTTTGGCGGAGGCGGCACTGCTTGCGGAAAATATTTTTTCAGTAACGGCTGAAAGGCAAGGATGACGAGAAAGGTTAGAGCGAAGACGAGAAGCAGCCGCCGCTCCATGCCAGGATCTTGCTGAGGATTTTGAAAGTCTGCCAAATTTTTCTCAGTCAGTAGTGCTGCAACCAGGGTTAAACGTGGCGCTCGAATGTTTCCCTGAAAAATGTTTCGCTGAAAAATGTTTCGCTGGAACCGGATCGTAACCGCTCGCGCCAAACGGATTGCATCGGAAGATTCTGCCGACTGTCATTAAGCTGCCCATGATCAAACCATGCTGCTCAATCGCTTCCATCCCGTACTCGGAGCAAGTCGGCTGGTAACGGCACGCGGGGCCAAAGTATGGCGAGATTGCAAACTTATACGCTCGCAAAACTTGCAGAGCGATATTTTTGGGAATCTGTTTCATCCTAGTACCGGTCATTTATAAGACAAGATTTCCTTTGTATTTCAAACGCCGCCCACAGGTTTGTAGGATTTCTTGACGATGTCAAACGCCCGCTCAATCTGATTCAGCAATTCCGAAAATTCCGCTTTCAGCAACGACTTCTTTGGATTAATCACAACGTCCACGGCAATATCGGTTCCGGGATAGTGCATCCGCACCGCTTCGCGAAGGCGGCGCTTCATCCGGTTCCGCTCCACTGCCCCGCCAAGCCCGCGGCCCACCGTGAACCCGACCCGCATTCCGCCCGCCATCTCGCGCCGCAAGTAAAACACGGTGATGTGGCCAGCGAAATGGCGCTTGCCCTGCTTGTACACGCGCTCAAAATCAGCATGCCGTAATAAACGGGCTGTGCGCGGAAACCGGCCTGGTTTTACAATAACGGACGAAATTTTGGAGCGAACCGGAAGATCGCTGTCGTTCACTATTCACGATCCAGCAATTCGGATTGCGGTCCAGTCTTCAAAAGAAATCAATTATTCCCGGAAGCCAGGCTTTACCGACACACGCTTGCGGCCTTTCGCGCGCCGGCGCGAGATAACGGCTTGCCCACTCTTGGTTTTCATACGCGTCCGAAATCCGTGTGTCTTGGAGCGGTGGCGCCGGTTAGGTTGGAATGTACGCTTGGGCATGAAAAATAGCTGCTCCTGATCTTACAGGCAAAGTAAATAAGCTGATCGTGCGAACTCATCTTGCGAACAAGAACGATAAGTATAAACGAGGGAACGCGCAGCGGCAAACAGCAGCCTAGCGGTGGATTGTGCGCCTGTCCCACAATCGCGCCCCCCTAAGTCATTCACAAGAGCAGCGACGACGCGAACCGGCTCCTCCATTCGTGGTTCCCGTGATCCTTCGCCTGGCCGCCTTGGGCAAGCATCTGCACCACATGCGCGACAGTTATACCTATGCTACTTGACAGAATTTTTTCTGCGCGTGTTGAATCGGAGGAAAGGAAAAACTTCGGCGAGAAGACTGCCGCACTCGGAAAATAATTGTGCTAGTATGCGGGACTGTCCTGCTTTTGAATTTTTTCTAGCGACTGTACAACCGCTTAACTCAAGACTGATGCTGCTTTGCTGGAAGAGCGAAATGTTTTTCTGCCACACCCAATTATTATCGGGCGCTGACCTTGAAAGGCAGTCCCCAGAAGATCTCAATTATGTCCGTTCCAAGTCCTAGC
>PNAR01000184.1 GCA_003169715.1 Acidobacteriaceae bacterium
CAAATCTGCCCCGGCGTGCAGTAACCGCACTGAAATCCGTCATATTCGAGGAACGCGGTTTGCACGGGATGTAGTTCGTCTCCCTTCGCCAGACCCTCAACGGCCGTGATCTCATCGCCCTGATGCGCCACTGCCAGCGCCAGGCAGCTATTGATGCGGCGGCCATTCACCAGTACCGTGCAAGCTCCGCACTGCCCGTGATCGCAACCCTTTTTTGTCCCGGTAAGCGCCAAATGTTCTCGCAGCGTATCAAGCAAAGTCACGCGAGGATCAAGCGACAGATTGTGCTTCTGTCCGTTGATGTTCAGTAGAACGGGCAAAGCGTGGGCTGACGCGCTCGCTTTGATTTCAGCAGCGGCACGTATCGAAAGAATTGGCATGCCAAGAACCATGCCTCCGGTCAGAACGCTCGCCGTCTTCGTAAAATCGCGGCGGGTAACGTCCCACGCACATCTGGAGCCTGACGGGTCTCCTCGCTCGCGAACGCCGGGCACTTTGGTCTCTTTAGCGGTACCGGAATCCGCATTAACGATATTGGCATTTTTAGAATTCTGAGGATCATTCGATGGACCCATAACCACCTCCTCTGGCAAAGCTACCATCCGCTCGCGGTTTTTCGATTATCCAACATTTGCTCTCATCTGGCGAGCCCACAAAGCGTCGTTTTAATGTGAGACAATTTGATGGGCGACAAGGAGCTAAAGATGTCTGTTTCGACGCGCAATCTGAGGAATCCGGTGCGGAAAAATATTCCGCTGGTTCTCGGAGGACACCCATGGCAAGAATAACTCCCCATGTCTGAATTACGAGATCTTTTAGGATTGTGGAAAAGCGCCAGCGACGAGGAAATCATCCTCGTCTCCGTAGTCAGGGTCGAAGGCTCGTCTTACCGTAAGCCAGGGGCGCGAATGCTTCTCGCGAAAAGCGGGAGACGCAGCGGGATGATCAGCGGCGGCTGCCTGGAAGCTGAAGTCAGCCGAAAAGCATGGTGGCTTACCGAGTCAGGGCCGAGTGTCCAGAGCTATGGCACGTTTTTTGACGAAGACAACCCGTCCCCGCAAGAATTGGGATGCGGAGGAACGGTCCATTTGCTCCTGGAGCGCAGCCACTCGGCGACAGCAGCATTGGAAGTTATCAATGAGAGCGCTGAAAATCGTGTGCCCTTTGCAATGCTGACAGTCATCAAGAGCGGACATCCTCAAATCGGCCTTGCTTCCAGATTCATTCAGCGGGGCAGGAGCGAAATTTGTCGAAGCACCATTCCTCTTGATCCTGGGAGTACTGTATGGAGCCAATTCATGGGGATCGCGGCTCAAACGCTTACACGACGATATTCCGAATGCGTCACTGTTCGAGTTGAGGAGTTCTCCGTCGAGTTATTCGCCGAGTACGTTGAGCCCCCTCCATCTCTTTTCATTTTCGGCGCCGGAGACGATGCGATTCCTCTTGTTGATTTTGCGCAGAGTATGGGTTGGCACATCACCGTTGCCGACTTGCGTTCGAACCTGGCAACTGCCGCCCGTTTTCCGCATGCCGATCAGGTCGTGCTCTTGAAAAGGAAGGCGCTTGCCGGAAACGGAGCGATCGGCATGCTCGATCTCGCCGAACTCCGGATGGGTCAGGATGATGCCGCAGTTATTATGACCCACAGCTATGTCCAGGACCGGGCTTTGCTACCTGAACTTTTGCCTCTTGATCTTACGTATCTAGGACTTCTCGGTCCGCGCCTCAGGACCTCAAAGCTGCTCTGTGAAATTGCGCCGGAGACCGATTTCACCATTGATGAGTGCGCCAGCAAACTGCATTCGCCCGTAGGATTGGACTTGGGCGCGGATAATCCCGCTGGAATCGCGCTTTCGATTGTTGCCGAAGTGCAGGCCGCGATTCATGATCGGGCTTCTCACCGTTTTCCTGCTGGGAACGGGCGGCCAGACAATCTGCCGCGCGTCGCTTCCCGCGTCGCTGCAAAAATCCATGCCTAATGCCTTCTGCGCTGCAATCATCCTTGCGGCGGGCGCGTCCAGCCGCCTTGGACAACCCAAACAACTTCTTACTATTGATGGCGAATCGTTGCTGCGGCGAACCTCACGCCTGGCGCTAGAGGGATCATTCTCTCCTGTCGTAGTCGTTCTCGGATCCCACCCTGAACAGTTTGAATCACAATTGCACGGTCTCGATGTACACACCGTGTGGAATCAAGTCTGGCAAGATGGAATGGCTTCGTCCCTGAAATGCGGCCTTGAGGCGCTCGAAGCACTCGGACCCGCCCCATCAAACTTATTGATACTGGTGTGCGATCAGCCGAAACTAACTTTGCCGGTCCTTCAAGCGTTGCTACACGAGCACCAATCCAGCGGTGCACAAATTACCGCGTCGAGCTACTCCGGCGCCAGGGGAGTTCCTGCCATTTTTACCCAGGCCATCTTTCCTCAGTTAGCTTCTTTGCGTGGAGATGAGGGCGCGCGGCGAGTCATCGCCCACCATCAGGACAGGGTCGAAACGGTAGATTTCCCCGGTGGGGCCGACGACATTGACACCCCTGACGACTTACAACACTCCGATTTGCGGAGCAAGTGACCCGAATTTTCTCCCGTCAAGACACATCGGGACCCCAGTGCAGATTAGGTTTTAGTACATGACCGGGAGTAATCGGGTATCTATCCGATTGTTGCATTTGTCCCATTTCGGTACAAATGGCATGTGGACGAAAATATTGAGGAGAGATCATGTTCAAAGACAGCATC
>PNAR01000149.1:0-12256 GCA_003169715.1 Acidobacteriaceae bacterium
AACAGCGTGAAGATCCCGGCAGGGCAACATCGCATCAACGTGAGAATTCAGTCTGAGATCGAACAGTACGATCAATCCCAGACCATCTCAGGTAATTTTGCCGCGAGCAGTAAGAGTACTCTGGCAATCACTTGCGATAAACATGGCCACGATCACGAGTTGCAAGTAACACTACAGTAGTTACACCCGCTCCGATCCAAGCGCGAATCGTTTTCCGAGGGGCCGCTAGAAGCGGAAGTGCGGCCCGAACGTCACTTTAAGATTGTTGTGCGTCCCGTTTGCCAGAAATATCTCGTCCCCGACATCCAGACGCAGGCCTATCGGTCCCGCGAATCCTTCGATGCCCCCACCTGGATACAGAGCTAAATGGGTGTCCCCATAAGGCACGTTATTTACGGAATTCGTGAAACTCGTGCCAGAGGCTGGCCCTGTCGTATTGGTAAAATTGATGAACCCAACTTTTCCCGTAACAAACACGCGAATCGGGCCGGAGGATCCAGCCTGAAACTTGGGCCCGAATAATCCAGTTAACGGACGCAATCGCGTAGTTGCGAACGAAGTCGTACCACCGTTCGAGAAGACGGTTGTGTAGTTGCGGTAAAAGTCGTAGCTCATTTCTGCTTCCAGCTGCACATTGGGGTGCACGTTAATTGCGAGCCGGCCGCCCAGGCCCACAAAATTAATAGCAGGATTTACTGGGCTAAATCGCAAATAGTCAGCAAACGCGCCCACTTCCACATGGTTTTCGGTAAACGAAGATTGTGCCGACACGAACGTGGGTATCAGTCCAATTACGCTTAAGATGGCCAGTACTGCGATGCGTTTCATTGTTGTTCTCCTCGGAAAATATTTTTACCACCGTGCCGCTTCAAAAGCGCCGGCGAAAACCTTCATCAACTGAGATGACGAGTTCGATGCAAGACGAAAAGCGGCGGTTGGGTGACTTAACCCAAACGTCTCAACCCTTGAGTCTAGTAAGGCGTTTCACGGGAGGAAAATTCCTCTTGTCCGGGAAGACCCTGTATCGCCGTAACCGTGGGGAGCTTTCGGGATTCGAGCTTGCGGTTTGCTCAAAAAATACGAGTAGGATATAGTCTGCCTTACAAGGTAAATTCCAGCTCGCCAGGTTGCTTCGAGTTCCGTTTTTGTCGAAGTTACGGATACCCTGACGGCAAGCCCCACTTATAGGCTCCGGGAGGACGACTTATGGAATCGCCGAAAACGGCGGACATCGCTCACATTGGCAGGTCAGTCATAATTAAGGGTGAACTTTCCGGCAGTGAGGATCTATATGTAGACGGGCAAGTCGAAGGGACTATCGAGCTGCAAGGCAACAGCTTGACGGTTGGACCCCATGGCCAACTTCGCGCCGACGTGAACGCCAAGAATGTGATTGTTCATGGGGTGCTGGAGGGGAACGTTAAGGCCAGCGAACGAACCGATTTGAGAAAGTCGGCAGTCGTGACGGGGGATATTTTTTCCCAAAAGATTGCCATCGAAGATGGCGCATATTTTAAGGGGAAAGTGGACATTCAGAAAGAGACCCCAAAGAACACGCACTCCGGGGTTAAACCCGAAACGCCTGCTGCCGCCGGAAACGGACCCGAGCGAGCGTCATCACCCGTTGTGGCGGCGGCGGTAGCAGCCGCTTCCTCCAGTACCAATACGGCACCGGGAGATAAAACTCCGGTAACTGAGCAAAAGAAGTTTTGATCGGTTCGTGTTGATAATAGAAGGTATATTTATAATGGTGCAGTGCTGAGACAGCAAGAGTAAGTCAGGATTTTCATGGCGACCCACAGCTTGATGAGATTGTTTCGCGGTACGTCAGTCGAAACCGGTACAAACGTTCGCGGCTCACAAAAAGAACGACTCACACGCAAGTCCAGTGGCATGAATGAACTCACGCGGGTAATGCGTTCGGAAGATACCCTCTGCGTGCTTGATATCGGTTCCACCTCCGCAACTAACATTCGATACCTTACCGAGTTGGGCCACAAGCCTTACAGCGAAGATCTGCTGGATGCGTCCACCGACCCTTCATTGATCACACGCGATGAGAACGGTCAACAGTCGCTCGACAGCAAGCGATTCTTGTCGGAGAACCTGACTTATCCCGCAGCGCAGTTCGACGTCGTAATGTGTTGGAATCTCGCCGATTACATGGATGAGACCCTAGTGAAGCCCGTGGTGGCGCGGTTATGGTCGGTTCTTAAGCCGGGAGGCGCGTTGTTGGCTTTCTTTCATACACAGGAAGCAGGCGTGGACGCTCCCTGCTACCGCTACCATATCGTGGCGCCGGACACGTTGGAAATGCAGCACATCGAAGCGCATAAGGATTTGCGAAAGGGACCGCCAGGAGCAATTCAGAATTCCAGCCCTGCCGGATTCAAACTGCAACGAGTCTTCAATAATCGCCACATCGAGAATTTGTTCCGCGATTTCGGCTCCATTAAATTTTTTCTCACTCGAGATAACGTTCGAGAAGTGCTAGTCGTTCGCTGAATCCTGATCGAAGCCAACTCCCATCCCTTCGCGCGTTCCCCTGGCAGGATTTTCGTTCCAGTTGGGACTATTCTCCAAGGAATCCAATTCGGCGAATCCCCTCGTTCGCTTCACCAAGTACTTTGGCAAACTTGGAATTGTCCGGACAAAATAAATCATCGGCCTTCGGATGGCACGAGGCAGTTTGAGCGCGCGGCGGATCATATTGGACGCATTGAATACATGCGCGAGTCTTTCTTGATAAATCCTCCGGTAGGCCAGCGCCGCATCTTGGAGAGAAATATCCTTTCGAAAAAACGGTATCAGGCATTGAGCGGCCAAGGCTCCGCTGCGCAACGCGAGTGAGATTCCGTCCCCCACAAACGGATCAACAAAGGCTGCGGCATCGCCAGCCATCAGAATTCCACCACGGTCTGGCATGGGAATACGAAACAACAGCGGCGAGGTGCTTATTGGGTTACTGAGCGGTCTCCAGTTTTGGCTACGCTCTTTAAGTTGAGGATGGCAGTTCAGGACTTCCATGAGTGTGCTGGCTACGTCAGCTTTTACCATCGCGCACGCGTTTATCCGATTTTCTTCCGTCCCTGGCCTTCGGAGATTTACCGGCTGAACGCCGCAGTATCCTCCCTCAAAGAAATAAAGGTCCACGGAACGCTCGGGCGCAGGCTCCGAAAAATGTCCCTTAATGCCAAGCCATCTCTCCGCGGAGCCATTGCTGAGGGACGTGTCGGCCGTCAAATTCGACCAACGTCCGGAAGCGTTTACCACGGCTCGCGATTCGAAGTCTCCGTCCGATGTATGGATGCGGAACGGACCGCTCCCGGAGATATTGTGAACAGTAACCCGCTGGCGCGCATTCACCCCGCACTCTTGAGCCGACGCCCAAAGCGCGGCGTCGAGGTCCAATCTGGCGATGCTAACCGCTTCGGGATGTACCGGAGTGTTGATGGTCTGCCCATCGAGGAAAATTCGCGTCTGAGCAATTCGGATTGCCTCTTTCAGGAGAGGTTTATGCTCGGAACTGAGCAACGTGTATAGCAGACCAAGGGATTCAGCGGAGAGAAATTCACCACAAACCTTGTGCCGGGGAATAATTCCGCGTTCCAGCAACAAGACATTCACACCCGCAACACGGGACGTAATGGCGGCGGACGTACCGGCGGGTCCACCGCCGACGATTGTAAAATCAAACATATGAATCCAAATCTTTTATAAGCCAGAGGGATTGCAGGATTGTCACGACGGTGTCAGAGAAGCCGGATTCAGTTCTCTTTCGGAGGTTCGCCATAACGCCAAGTCATCTTTCCACGCAATCACTCCCATGCGAAATAAATAGTGACGCTTAACTTCGATGCTTGTCGCGCGGGTCTTGGCCAATAACAGCGACATTTCTTTTCGCGTATATGCTCTGCGAACGGAGGCCGGAGCGTCGTGTCGCGTGATGCGGCTGCGAAATAAGGGCGCCGCCGCGTAAACCAGTGAGAGATGCAGCCGGCTCCGTACGATATCGTTGATCAACACCGCGATGCGGCAAACCCGTAATCCTTCGTTGACAAACTTCACCAAATCTTCTGGCAAGAGATGATGTGCGAAGAGACTGCAATCAACCAGATCAAAGCTGGCATCCTGGAATGGCAGGGCCAGGGCATCGCCGACGACCAGAGGCCTGAGCGTTTTGCCGAGGACCGTTTCGTGAGAGTTCTTCGGCGGAAGGTGGGATTGAGCGCGGTCGAGCAGCGTGAGTTGGAGATGGATGCCTTCGGCCTCGAGCCGTTGGCGCGTGGCTTCAGGAACGTAGCCTGCACCAGCGGCGACTTCGAGCAGTGTGAATGTCTTTACGCGGACCTTCCGCGAAACGCGTTCAACCATGGATTGCATGGTCGAAATTCCGCCGAAGCGGAGATTAATGCCTTGGAGATCCAGCAGCGAATCTGCAATTTCCTGCGGAGTTCCGGAATCGGTGTCCAGCAATTCTGCAATATCCACCTGTTTCATCAACTAGACTTCCGCCAGTTCTTCTTCCAATAGTTGCTTGTTGTAAAGATCGGAATAGTAGCCGTCCAACGCGAGCAGTTCGTCATGAGTTCCTGCTTCAACAATGCACCCGCCATGCAACACTGCTATGCGATCGGCGTTTCGGACGGTGGATACGCGATGGGAGATAAAAATCGTGGTTCTGTCCCGCATGATTTCACGAAGCCGATTCAGAATTTTGTCTTCGGTCTGAGTGTCCACGCTGGAGAGCGCGTCGTCGAGGATCAAAATCCTTGGATTCCTGATTACCGCCCTGGCAATCGCGGTGCGCTGCTTCTGGCCCCCCGAAAGGGTAATGCCGCGTTCGCCGACGATGGTGCGGTATTGTTCAGGAAAGGCCTCGATTTCTTCGGCGATGCTTGCAGCGTAGGCGGCCTGGCGGATATCCTCGTCGGTTGCACCCTGAGCTCCAAAGGCGATGTTCTCTCGGACGGTTTCGCTGAACAGAAATGTTTCCTGCGGAACGAATCCAATATTGCGCCGCAAAACTTCGAGCGGGTAATCGCGAATCGACCTTCGGTCCATCAGCACTGTGCCCGATGGCGCGTCGTAAACGCGTGCGATTAAGCTAACCAGCGTTGTCTTGCCTGAGCCGGTAGGGCCCACAATAGCGAGGCTACTGCCTGCTGGAATATGCAGATTGATGTCATGTAATACCAGTGTGCCGTTATATGCGAAGTTGAGATCACGGAACTCGATATCGCCTTCGATCTGCGTGGTGGTCGGTAGATTCGCCGATGCGTCTTCAATCTCCGGTCTTTCTACCAATAGCTGGTTGATGCGCGCCATGGATGCGGTGCCGCGCTGGAAAATGTTGATCACCCATCCCAACGCGATGACTGGCCATGTGAGTTGCACCATGTAAGTGTTGAAGGCCACAAATCCACCAACTGTGATTCTTCCGTAAAGCACCTCGCGACCCCCAAGCCACAGCACCAGCACAATGGCGAGCCCAAGCATGACTTCGAGCGAAGGCCACAGCATTCCCATCAGGCGCACCAGTTTCAGGCTGCGGGCGATGTACTCTCTATTGGCAGTTTCAAATCCGGCAATCTCATATTCCTCCTGAACGTACGCTCGAATCAATCGGGCTCCCGAAAAGTTTTCCTGCGCACGCGCCGAAATATCGGAGAACATCGCCTGGATTCTTTCGAAGCGTTCGTGAATGCGCTTTCCGAAATATTGGATGGTGACGCTAACAACGGGCAGAGGGAGGAAGGCATATAACGTCAGTTTCGGACTGATTGATAGCATGAAAACAAGCGCACCGGCCGTAAAGACAATTGTGTTTGCGGAATACATGATCGCGGGGCCAAGCAACATGCGAACAGCATTGAGATCATTTGTCGCTCTAGCCATAATGTCGCCCGTGCGAGTTCGTTGATAGAAGGAATAAGAAAGACTTTCGAGATGCCGGAAAAAATCATTGCGCAGATCAAACTCGATATCGCGAGAGACGCCGATCAACACCCAACGGGTTAGAAATTGAAAAATTCCTTTCAGCCCGGCAACTGCCAACAACAAAAGAGCGTAAGTCAGCAGCTTATGTCTGGAAACTCCCGAGTGAAGGTCGTCTATGGCCCGGCGAATGACTAACGGAAATAAGATCCAAATCCCGTTGTTCAAGAGGACGCAAACGCCGCCCACGATGTAGCTCCCACGATATTTTTTTAGATATGGGAAGAGAGGACGGAGGCTATTGGGCAGCAGCATGTAATTCTAATTAGATCAAATTCTACCAGCGGGAGATGCAGTGTTTTGGAGCTTCGGAGGTATTCGCAGACATTTCTTGGCTATCGGGTTTAAGGATGAATCGTGGCGTTACTAGCAACAGCTTTAACAGGTTTTCCCAGGCTCAAAGTTTAATAAATTTCGACCTGTTGGAATCCCAGACCAGGAGGCGCAGCGACAGCAATCCCGATAATGGCTGTAGAAAGCCTCTTCTTCTGGTGAAACCGATTTGCTGGCGGCCCCATTCCCACATGACTACTGTACCGGAAAAGTTGACCTGAATTATCGTGCGGTCCACTTGGAGCGAGCTTACGCGAGCTTTTTCCCCCATACCGCGATACTAAAATTAAAGCCACAGACAAATGTTGCCGATAGATTGATTGCGGGCAATCCTTGGCTGACACATTCACACACGCGGTCGAGTCGTTGTACACGCGCCGCTGGTGGCGGTACAAAGTCAACGTCCCTATCAGGGTAATTGTGCGCAATGTAACCAAAACTACGATTGTTTCCGGACGAGCATTCTCTCTCAGCGACGGAGGGATGGGGATGTTTGCGGGAACCGAATTGAATCCGGGCGATCATCTGGTCGTGGAATTCACTCCTCCGTATTCCTCGCCCCCAATCAGAGTTCAAGGCAAGATTTGCAATCGCACCGGGTACAACTATGGCGTCGAATTTGTGACCGAAAGTAATAGCCAAAAGCAAGACGTTGCGACTCTCTGCCAGCATCTATCAAGCCTGGTAGCGACCTGCGCCGAAAATTTATAGCCTAATATACCCGCTCAGGAGACCGTGAACCGCACGGTTATTTGGGTCTCAACCTCCACTGGTTGTCCATTCAGCAGATACGGGCGGTAGCGCCATTGTTGAACGGCGTCCAACGCAGCTTTAACCAGCAGCGGATTGCCGCTGAGCGCGTGCAGGTTCTCGATGCGTCCGTCTTTGCCGATCACGGCTTGCAAAACTACTTCCCCTTGCACTCCCGCTGCCTGCGCAAGCCTTGGATAGAGGGGCTTTACATCCCGGATCAGTAAACCCTCTTCGATACCGCTAGATACCTTCCAACGTTTAACGGGCATTGTTTGGATGGTGGGCATAATTGATCTTCCTGTACGCAGGAACGCGGATATCCGAGGATCTCCGGTGCCGCTTCCTGCCGCCAGGTTGAGGTGAGGAGGATCTGAGCTTACGATTTCTGGGGAAGAAAAGTCATTAACCTGGGCGATCTCTGTTGGTACACTGCGCGGCACCTGAATGATTTCGGAAGGAGTCTCCGCGTGACGTTGGCGCTGAATGTTCGGCCTGGTGCCGGTTTGCACCGGACTTAGTGCGGGGTGTATCTCTACGATTTCTCTTAACGCGCGAAAAGGAAGCGCATCCGTGAATAACATTGGCGCGACAATGAGAGTCCCCACGAAAAAAGTCTGGATAGCAAGGGAGACGAGCGCCGTCAATCCTCGAGGGTAACGCCGGGTGCTGGAAGCAAAAAGACTATCTTCGAACATACGCCCTCCTGGACTCTGCTGAGTCCGAAACCGTGTCGTGGGAGCGGCCCACGTTGGCGCATGCGCTAATACAATAGACACCGAATCCAACAGAAACGGCCAGGAGTTGGGGGAATTGTTGTTTCGAGTTCACCTGCGGTGGGCGCGCTGCGCGCCAGACCCCACCCGCTACGCTCGCTCAGGACAGGCTCGCGACCGGCTCGGGAATGCGGGGCCTTTGGGGTACGGAGGGTTTCTCACAGCCAGCCTTTGGCTCGGGCGATCCTGGCGGCTTCTGTCCGATTGGCTGCGCCAAGCTTGCTGATTGCTTCTGACAAATAATTGCGAATCGTTCCTTCGGAAAGTCCCAGATCGTTGGCGATGTCGAGACTGGTAACTCCATCGCCAGCGAGACGAAGAACCTGGCGCTCGCGATCGGTCAGCGGATCAGGCTCTCCCCAGGCTTCTGTCGCCAACTCGGGATCAATCACCCTCAAGCCCTGTTGGACACGGCGAACGGCCTCGGCAAGTTCTTCGGCCCGCATGTCTTTTAATAGATAGCCCGAAGCACCTGCATCTAGAGCTCGCCTCAGGTAACCAGCGCGCGCAAACGTCGTCAAAATAATTACCCGGGTGTCTTTGTGCTGCCGTTTCAATTCGACGGCAACGTCGAGGCCCGTCATCTCCGGCATCTCGATGTCAGTGATGAACACATCGGGCTTGTGAGCGAGTACGGCGCGCAAAGCCTCTTTGCCATTCCTGGCGCGGGCCACTACCGTGATGTCGCCCTCGATCTCGAGCAAAGCGGCGAGCGCTCCCAGGACCATGCCTTGGTCCTCGGCAATAACCACTCGAATCTGCTTGCGGCCGGTTTTCGGAATCGTGTTCACGGCAGTCGGATTCAATGGGCGCCGTTCGCTTTCGATGGAGTCAGTGGAAATTGAATCATGAGCCGGGTTCCCGCCTGGGTTTCCCGGACAAAAGTTCCGCCCAAGGCTTCAATTCGTTCGCGCATGCCCCGCAACCCATTGCCCTCGATCTGTGTTCCGCCGCGTCCATCGTCCTGAATTTCCAAAAGGCAATTGCCATCTTGCGGTACCAGCCGCAGATGACAATTGCGAGCCGATGCGTGACGTACTACGTTCGTGAGCGCTTCGCGCACCACGAGTGCCACCACACTCTCTTGAATCGCAGTGAGGGGAACCTGCTTTTCCTCAGACTTTAGCGAAACTCCCGCGGTTTCAAGCGTTGCCTTAGCCTGCTTGATCTCTGCATCGAGGCTATGGGCGCGATAGCCGCGGATAGTGCTGCGAACCTCTGCCAAAGCGGCGCGGGAAGTATTTTCAACATCGGCGATTTCTGACTTTGCGCGGGCGGGATCAATGTCAATGAGCTTGCCTGCCAGTTCTGATTTCAAAATAATTACTGAAAGCGTATGGCCGAGCACGTCGTGCAAGTCCCGCGCGATTCTTTCGCGCTCCGCGACCTTTGCAAGATGCTCAATCTCGGTGTTAGCAATTCGCAGTTTCTCGTTGGCGCGATTCTTCTGGGCAAAATAGATATTCGCTCCGCCTATAAACATGGAGAAGAAGCCCGACCAAAACAAGAAGTACCAAGGAGAATGTAAAATCCAGGTTTCTAGACTAGCTATTACCAAAATTGCGGACAGAAGTTTGACAGCCGCCCACTCGGTGTCTACCGCAAAGGGTATGAAAGCTGCGGCATAAATGAAGAAGCCTGCGGCTCCGAGGTTATATGGCGCGAAGATGACTCCGAGAGTCAAAATGCCACCAACGCATACCAAGTTCCAAGGCCGCTTCAGCCGGAAGACGCCAAAATAGAAAGCCAAAAATACAAGCACCCCCACAATCGTCGCAATCCATTCCTTCCTGCTAATGTGATCGGCGATTGGATGCTCAAGGAAAAAAATCAAGTACACGAGCCAGATGTATATGACCCACCCAGGCTCGCCTTTGTTGGGAAGAAATGATCTCATATGCGCAACCCTAGGCTACCCCTTTTTGTTCTTTTCAGTTAGTGGCTCTTCTGCTATTGAGGAACGCAATGAAGAGAGTCAATAACGCCGATAGAGGAAGCAGAACTATCAGCAAATCCAACCTTCCGAGGCTTGCCAGCAAAACTAGCGAAGCCACGCAAAGCGTCCATCCGAGAAGTTTATTTTTGTTTTGCATATTAGCTCCTGGAGGATCAAAAGCTCGGCTCTCAGCCATACGTCTTTCCTTCATCGCGATGGAACCCAAGCCGCGCTATTCCGAGGCAGAGAAGTGTGAATCCAGCAAGGAACTCCCAGTGAGTGGAATTCAGTCCGTGCCCGAAACCTCCCACAGTTTGTAAGGCTAGTTGGGCCAGGTGGTAAGGTGGCAAAACGGTGGCGAATTTTTGGAGAAACTTTGGCAGGAACGCGAGAGGAATCCAGAGGCCGGAAGCAAACGAAATAGGCAGATAAATTATATTCACCAGCGCCGGGGCGGAATTCGGGCCGGCGAAATATCCAATCGCCAGACCCATGGCGCAGAACGGAATCGCTCCCATAATCAAGACTGCTAGCAGCTTTAGGGCTGAAAGCAAGGCAATATGGACCCCACCAAATGCTATGCCCAAAATAAGAAGCAGCAAAACTATGATTGATCCAAAGATCATACTTGCCACCAACTTTGCGAAGAAGTATGCGAATGGCGGCATTGGGCTGGCACGCTTCACTTGCATCCATCCCAACCCGCGTTCCGAAGCTACGCCAACCCCATTCGCAAATAGGGAGGCACCCATCACTCCGAATGTCCCGTAGCTCGCGATCAGATACGTGCTCACGCTTACTTGTCCGATTGTGCCTTGCCGGTTCATTAGTAATCCAAACAGGACATAGAACATCACGGGAAAAAGTACGGTTGAGAACGAATAGACGGGGATGCGCAAGTATTTCAGAAATTCATACTTCGCCTCTTTCACATAAACTGCCAGATCATGATTGAATCGCCGGGGCGAAACTACGGAAGTCAGTGCTGCCGAGGTAGTTGCCATTTCAGTTGCTCCCTAATGTTTCTGGTTGGGTGAGGTTGTGGTCTTCGGTAAGGGCGAGAAATGCCTCTTCCAGCCCAGCACTCGTGACCTCAATCCCCGAGATTGCTTGATCGGAGGCCAAGATCTGGCGAAGAACCGGCTCCGCCTCGGTCGCCTTGATTTGCAGTGCTTCCCTGTCCTGAAGGACCTCGACCACGCCCGGCATCCGCCGCACGGCATCAATCGAAAGACTCGTCACGCAACGAATTTGCTTGCCGGCACTTCGCGCTTTGATTTCCGATGGAGTGCCTTCAGCAGCAATCACACCTCGATTGATCACGATCACGCGCGTAGCCAAAGCGTCGGCCTCCTGAAGATAATGCGTTGTAAGCAGGACGGTCTTGCCCCTTGCCAACAGTTTGCGGATCTGCTCCCACAGCAGCCTCCGCGCTTCCACGTCGAGACCGACGGTTGGTTCGTCAAGAAATAAGAGATCGGGATTGCCGCAGATCGCCAGGGCAAACAGCACGCGCTGCCTCTGTCCCCCAGAAAGCTCGCCGAACTTGCGGTCTTTGATTGACTCAAGGCCGGCAATCGCCAAAGTTTCGGACATCGGCAATGGATTCAAATAGTACGAAGAGAAGAGGTCAATGTGTTCCCTTACGCGTAGCGTCTCGGGTACCTTTGCGACTTGCAGCATGGCGCCTGTCCGCATGCGAAACTCGGCCTCAACCGGGTTTCCTCCAAACACGCTCACATTGCCGGCTGTAGGTTTCGCCAGCCCTAGAAGCAGCTTAACCGCGGTGGTTTTGCCTGCGCCATTTGGCCCTAGCAAGGCGAGCAACTCGCCGGCATGAATAGCGAGATTCACGTTTCTTAACGCTTGCACCTCACCATAGTTCTTACTTATCCGATTCAGGGATGCTACGACGGGGCTCATGTTCCCGTTCCCCTTCTGTTCAGACTCTTGCAGGCTTCTCAGTACGGATGCGCTCATTCTGGAGTTCCTCGTCTGCCGGTCTTTGGCAGTGGACTCATGTTCAAACAATTGAGGTTGCAGTGCCAGTGGTTATCATCACCCCCTGATCGTGACAAATGTCACACAGGCGGGATTGCAGTTGCGTATGATGTCGAGACCGAAGTCTGGTATCCCGGGCATCTCTAAGAGAGGGTGTATCTTTTAAGTGCCGTCCGGGTGGCGCACACCCAAGACCATGGCGAGTAAGAAATTATCTAAAATTCGGGCTGGAATAGATGTTGGGAGCCTCACTGATGTTGGCTGCCATCGAGAAAATAACGAGGATCGCTACGAGTATTGGGAGCCAGCCAGCGATGCGGAATTCGTACGCAAAGGGCGGCTAGCGATTGTCGCCGATGGCATGGGTGGGTATGAGGGTGGACAAGAAGCCAGCCGTATCGCCGTTGAGACGGTCAAGCAGACATATTCGGGCGACCCTTCTGACCCGCAATCACTTCTAAAT